>JACOST010000029.1 GCA_016178705.1 Deltaproteobacteria bacterium
ACCTGAGCAACGGCGGCCCAGAACAATTCTCGCAACCGGGCATCGTGAACACCAAGCAACGACCTGTCACACTGCGCCCGCAGACGTCGCTGCTCATTGTGCCCGCGCGTTCATTGGCCCACCAGAGCAGCGCCGCGCTGCTCGGCTTCTCGCAATGACAACTTTCGTTGCGCTCAAACTGAGACACTACCGAGGTCGATATAGCTGACCGGGATCACTGCACCTGCCGCTCTTGAATAGCGCATCTCCAATTCGTAGCATCAGCGCGTGAGTGCCGAGAGCGCCAAGAAGGCCCCGAGCGCAGGCGAGACCCTCGGTCGCCTACGGGAAGAACTGGCCCAGTTGTTTCTCGAACGGGGCGATCTCATTGACGGTGCCCTATGCGCGCTGCTCGCCGGCCAACATGTGCTGATCATCGGGCCGCCCGGGACAGCCAAGTCGATGCTCGCCGACGAATTGTGCCGCCGTCTCGATGGCGCACAGTACTTCCAGTGGCTGCTCACCAAATTCACCACGCCGGAGGAACTGTTTGGCGCCGTGAGCCTCAAAGCGCTGGAGAACGACGACTACCGCCGCGTGACCACGCACAAGTTGCCGGAAGCGCACATCGCGTTTCTCGATGAGGTCTTCAAGGCCAACTCGTCCATCCTCAACGCCATCCTGACGCTCATGAACGAACGCCGCTTCCACAACGGACGCGAGGTCGGCACCGTTCCGCTGATCACACTGTTCGCCGCCAGCAACGAACTCCCCGAGGAAGACGAGTTGCAAGCCCTGTACGATCGCTTCCTGGTGCGCTTCGTCGTCGGCTACATCGATGAGGACTTCCGCTTCCTGAAGATGCTGCAGGCCAAACCGCCGGACACTCGCACGACGCTATCGCTCGCCGACTTGCAGGCGCTGCAAGCTGCCGCGCACGAGGTGGCCGTTCCGGCGCACATCTACCGATCGCTCGCCGATTTGCGCAAGCAGCTCGCGCGCAAACACATCATCGCGTCGGACCGCCGCTACCGTCAGTGCCTGGCGCTGCTGCAAGCGCGCGCGCTGCTGCTCGGACGCCACGAGGTCGTGGAAGACGATCTCTTCCTGCTCGATCACGTTCTCTGGCGCGAACCGGCTGAGCGCAACGAGATCCACGCCGCGATCCACGAACTGCTGCGCGGATACGAGGATGAGGTCAAGGTGCTCCTCTACCAGACTCGCGAGCTGCGCGATTACGCGCATCGCCAGTGGGAGAACAATGAGCTGCGCAGCCGCGCCGTCGTCGAAGCGCACACCAAGATCCGCAACATTCTGGCGAAGGTCGCCACCATCCTCGACGAGGCGCGTGCCGTCGGCCGCCCCGTCGACACCGTCCAGAAGGTCAAGGACGAGATCGAAGGCATCCAGCAACGGATGCTGGAAGCGTTGTGAGAGTCGTGAGATCGTGAGCCGTGACTCGTGAGTCGTGACTCGTCATCGGATGCCAAGGCGCGTGACGGAGCCCGAAGGCGCCGTGGGCATAGCCCTGCTGTTTGCGACTCACCACTCACGATTCACGATTCACGACTCACCCCTCACGCCTCACGAGTCACGAATCACGAACCGCAATGAAGACCTCCTGGATCGAGACTGACTCGTACGATCGCGCCGCACTGGCGCGACTGCGGGACGATTCGCCGTCGCTCCAGGCGTTGAGCGAGAGCGGCAGCAAGCTCCTGCCGCACTTCGACGGCTTCGTGCTCGATCTGTTCGCGTTGCTGTTCAAGCTCACCATCGTCCCGCATCCCGAGGCCGATGTCGTGCCGAGCGCCAGCTTCTACCGAGTCTTGGTCGATCAGCTACGCACGACGCCGGTGCTCGACACCTTGCGCCAGCAGACCGTACTCGATGAAACCCGCGCCGGCCTCGCCACGCTGCTGCTCGGCGAACGCCTGCTGGAATTGATCAAGTCGGAACGCATCCTGACGCGCGCCGAGATGTTGGACTTCTGGAATCTCGAACAGCAAGAGGACGAACTGAGCACGCGTCGCGATGAAGCCGACACTGCGGCCAACCTCAAAGGGCAGACGTCATCGAAGGCCACCGAGCGGCAACTCGCCGAATTGGAAGGCCGCATGCGCCGCGAGATCGACGGCGCCGAGCGCCGTTTGCAGCAGCGCACGAAACAGATGCTGAACGCGCTCAAAGACACGGCCGAGCGCAGCCGCGGTCGCGTCGAGTCACAGGCGCAACGCGTATTGCAGGACCTCGAAGACACCGCCGAGCAGTCCGACAGCTGGAGCGTGCAACTCGGCACCGGCCAGCGCTCCTCGCCCGGCGCCCAGCTCGAACTCGGCAAGCGGTTGGCGAACAATCAAAAGCTGCGGAAGCTAGCGCACATGGTCGGCCGCATGCGCGAAACCGCGCTGGCGTTGCGGCAGAAGATGTTCGAGCGCGCCGACGCTGAGATGTACGAGATCTCCTCCGGCGCCGAACTCAGCCGTTTGTTGCCATCCGAACTGCTGGCGCTACGCCATCCCGTGCTGCGCCGCGACTTCGCCCGCCGGTTCCTCGATGGCGAGCTGCTGCAGTACGCGCTGCGCGCGCGCGAGGAGAAAGGCAAAGGCCCGCTGATCGTCTGCCTCGACGGCTCGTCATCGATGGCGGGCGACAAGGAAATCTGGTCGAAGGCGGTGACCCTCACGCTGCTCGACATCGCGCGCCGCCAGCGTCGCCGTTTTCGTTCGATCTGCTTCTCCTCCGCCGATATGCCGTTGCAGGTGCTCGACCTCAACCAATGGGAGCGCTACGCCGCGCAATTGCCGCAAGTGCTCGAACTCGCCGAATACTTCCCCGGCGGCGGCACCGATTTCGAAAAACCGCTCAGCGCCGCACTCGATTGCTTGCGCCACACCAAGCACCGCCGCGGCGACATCGTCTTCATCACCGACGGCGAGTGCCGTGTGACCCCCGAGTGGCTCACCGAGTTCAAACGCGCCAAGGAGAAGCTCGGATTCTCACTCTTCTCCGTGCTGATCGACATCGGCCCAAGCGCCCTCGGCACGCTGCAAGAGTTCAGCGACAAGATCGCCACTGTCTCGCAGCTCACCAGCGACGCTAGCAAGGATATTTTTCTCAAGTTCTGAGCGGCGAACTGCGACGCCAACAGCAATCTCTTGGTCACGAATACCGCCGGAATTTCGGCAAGTGCGTCCGGGCGTGGAGCCATGCCATCATGCAATAGCGAGCGAAGACACCTATGGCACGAAGGAAGATCAAACTATCCGAGAGAGAATGGACTGCGCTGCTGAACGGCATTGCGAAGCTCGATCGGTTGGCCGCTGCCACGGTGGTGACGGAGAAGACGGGACCGCGGGGACGCCATAGCGACAACATGAAACGGGTTCGTGCTCATCTCGCCAAACTCAACGGGATGACCGATGCGCTAGAAGCGAAGATCGCGGTGCTGGACTCGCAACTACCACCGCGCCGAACGCGTGCTCGCTCAAAATATGACACTACTGCGGTCGCGCACGCAGTTAGCTGCGGCTTGCGCGTAGTCAAACCGTGCGCCCATAGCCGAGCCAGCCGGGAAGGTTGGCCTCACACCAAGCGCGATAGTCACTCATGGTATCGAATGAACGATATGGAGCATCGTCGAGCACCGGTTTGTACGTGGAGATGAAGGCGTAACAGAACCGGAGACGCAGCGGCCGCCGCGCCGCCGCCTCAAACTCGGCTTCCCACTCTTGATCTAGTTCGTCCGAGCCGTGCATTACCCGTAGGCTAGAGCAATCCTGGCGAACCGGCAAACACGCAACGCGCCAAAAGAGGTCGCCCCTTTTCAGGCGCGCCGAGGGCTTGCGCAGAAGCCGCGCGCAAGTGCATTGTGCAACTCCAGCGAGGTGACCGATGCACGACTTGGTGATTCGCAACGGCACGGTGGTGGACGGAACTGGGCGCCCGCCCGTTGAAGGCGACGTAGCGATCGACAACGGTGTCGTCGCCGCGGTGGGCGATGTCGCGGCGCGTGGGCGGCGCGAAATAGACGCGAAGGGATTGCTGGTCGCGCCCGGCTGGGTCGATGTCCACACTCACTATGACGGTCAAGTGACCTGGGATCCCCTGCTCGCGCCATCGAGTTGGCACGGCGTGACGACGCTGGTGATGGGCAACTGCGGCGTCGGCTTCGCGCCGGTGCGCCGCGGGCAAGAGGACTTTCTCATTGAGCTCATGGAAGGGGTCGAAGACATTCCCGGCACGGCGCTGCACGAGGGCATCGACTGGCGCTGGGAGTCATTCCCCGAATACATGGACGCGCTGGCGCGGATGCCGCGGGTGCTCGACGTCGCCGCACAGGTGCCGCATTGCGCCATCCGCGCGTATGTCCTCGGCGAACGCGCACACGATCTCGATCTCACCGACGACGAGATCGCCGAAATGTCTCGGCTCACCACGGAGGCGCTGCGCGCCGGCGCGGTCGGCTTTTCAACCTCGCGCACGATTCTGCATCGCTCGCGTCACGGGCTGGTGCCCGGCACGCATTCGAAGCCCGAAGAACTGCTCGGCATCGGCCGCGCACTTGGCAACGCTGGGCACGGCGTGTTCGAGATGGTGTCGGATCTCCAGGGGCAAGAGCCCGATCTGTCGTGGATGAGCGAGTTCTGCCGCGCCACCGGACGCGTGCTGACGTTCGCGCTGGCGCAGTCGCCGATGCAACCGACCGCGTGGCGCGAGACCCTTGCACGCATCGACGCGCTCGCCGCCGAAGGGCTGCGCATCGTGCCGCAGGTGCCGTGTCGGCCGACCGGCATGCTGTTCGGACTGCAGAGCTCGCTGCATCCGTTCATCACGCATCCGGCGTACCGAGATGAATTGGCGCGACTCCCGCTCGTTGAACGGGTCGCGCGAATGCGCAATCCCGAGATGCGCGCGCGGCTGCTCGCGGAGGAGCCGTCGACCAACAATCCGATCGCTCGCGCGCTGATGAGCAACTGGAATCACATCTATCCGTTGGGCGATCCACCCGATTATGAGCCGGCGCCGGAGACGAGCGTCGCCGCTGCCGCCAAGCGAGAAGGACGCCGTCCCGAGGAGGTCGTGTACGACTGGATGCTCGAACGCGATGGCCGCCAACTGCTGTTCGCCCCGCTGGCGAACTACGTCGACGGCAACTTCGATGCCCTCCGCGAGATGATGCTGCACCCGCGCACCGTAATCGGCTTGTCCGACGGCGGCGCGCATTGCGGTCTGATCTGCGACGCCAGCATGCCGACATACTTGCTCACCCATTGGGTGCGTGACCGCAAACGCGGCGAGCGCATCCCGCTCGAACAAGCCGTGCGATTGCAGACCGGCAACACCGCCGCCGTCTACGGCCTCCCCGATCGCGGCACACTCGAAGTTGGGAAAAAGGGTGACGTCAACGTGATCGACCTCGACGCGCTGCGCCTGCACGCCCCCGAGATGGTTTTCGATTTGCCGGCTGGTGGCCGTCGCTTGGTGCAACACGTCGACGGCTATCGCGCCACGGTCGTATCGGGCGAAGTCACGTTCGAGAACGGCGAAGCGACGGGCGCGCGACCGGGTGCGTTGGTGCGCGGTCGTCAGCAAGCGAGCTGAGCGCGTCTTCTTCGCGCCGTAGGGGCGATGCATGCATCGCCCTCCGTCTTCTCCGCGGTGACAACTCAATTCGCGGGCGACGCATGCGTCGCCCCTACAAGAGGCAGGAAGTCCGGTGGAAGGCCGCATTGGCAGCCACGTTGATCGATGATCGCCACAGGCAGCCTTGACTCGCTGCGATAGCCCCACCACAATCCGCGCGCCGCCGCTTCTCCTTTCACTGAACCGCGACTGTCCTGCCCGCTGATTGCCGTCCGCGCGCTCACCTGCCTGTAAGGCTTACAACGGCTGTTGTAAGGACCTCCACGCTCAATCAAGTATATCGACCTCTACGTCCGCGGATCGCGGCGCCGGTGCCCGCGCACGTCCGGCACAAGGATTGCCCTAGCGACTCGGCATCGACTCAAGTCAGTGCCGATGGCGATGAGTTACGCTCCACGATCCCACGCCGCGGACCCGCGTGATGGCTCCGGCGCCCGCGAATTCTCCGGCACAGCCAGCGCCCGTAGCGCGCACACGGCCCGCGCCCCGCCCGTCGAGCCCTCAGGCCGAGAAGTTTGTGAACGCCCGCACTGAGGCATGACCAACAAACAGGAGGAAACGACAATGAGAAGGCTTGCTTTGACCATCATCATTGGCGCCGGCACGTTCGTGCTCGGTGCATCTCCGGTCCGCGCCCAGGGGAGCCTCGATCATCTGCTCTGCTACCGAACGCATGATCCGCTCCAGCTCAAAACGGCGGTCGACATGATCGCCGAGCTGCAGCCCGAGTTCAGTCAAAAGCGGTGCACGCTGATCAAACCCGTCGAGTTTTGCGTCCCCGCTTCAAAGGAGAACGTTCAGCCGCCGGCAGCAAATCCGAGCATCGTCGGCCAACCGCTGCAAAACGACTACGTTTGCTACCTCGCCCAGTGTCAGGATCACACTTCGCCGCCAGACAAGCTCGTCGCAGATCAGTTTGGGGAACGCGCCGAGACCAATTTCCGACCCATCAGGATTTGTGTTCCCGCACGCAAACGCCCGCTGACGTGCGGGCTCACAGGGGACGGGATGTGCGGGGGCGCCTGTTCGCGCCCGGGAGATCAATGTCGAGCCGATGGATCCAGCGGGAAATGCGTGTGCAAGCCAACGCGCTGCCATGGCGACGCTGATGAACACGGAACATGTGGCGGCGCTTGCCGCGATCCAAACGACCGCTGCCTGCCCAACGCGGACAATGAGTGCACATGTCAGCCGCCTCCACCACCACCCTGCGGCTTGAACCCAGCCGCGGGCATCTGCGGAGGCTCATGCCTCAATGCAACCGACCAATGCGCCAAGGACGCGGCCGGCAACTGCACCTGCCAACCGCCGCCAGCGACACCGACGCCGACGCCGACGCCATGCACGTGCGGCTCGACGTGTGTCGCTGCTGATGGTGCGATCGGCCAGTGCCAGCCAGTTGCGGGCTCGACGCAGTGCGAGTGCGTGGCACCTCAGCCGTGCGGGCTCGACCCCGCCAGCAACACGTGCGGCGGCGGCTGTTCCGCTGCCAACCAAGTCTGTATGCCATGCACCGGCACCGCTTGTCCGGCACCGTGTATGTGCAAGTAGACTTGTCCCACCCGTGGGCGGTCTGTCGTCGGCCGGTCATGCCGGCGCGGACCGCCCATCCCGCAAATGAAGCGCAGCCCGAACTCTACCCGCGGCGGACAATTCCGCCCTCCCGAGTTCTTCTCGTTGGCGTCGCACGGATAGACCTCGCTACCTTGACTCGCTGCGACAGCCCCACCACAATCCGCGCGCCTTAACATCAGGCGAGAGGAGATGCGCCAAATGCCCCACGATCCAATCACCGCGAAGACCACGAAGATCGCCGATCATCGCGAACCGATGTTCCATCACCCGGCGCACGCAGAGGCGGCTCAGCGCAAGATCGCGGAGTACACCACCCGTACCGGGCGCAAGCCGAACGTGCTCGTCGTACTCATGGACGATGTCGGCTGGGGTGATTTCGGTTGTTACGGCGGCGGCGTGGCCGTCGGCGCGCCGACGCCTCATATCGATAAGCTCGCCTCGCAAGGGCTACGGTTGACGTCGTGTTACTCCGAGCCGTCGTGCACACCGTCGCGTGCGTCGCTACTCACCGGCCGCTTGCCGATGCGGCATGGATTGCAGCGTCCACCGATGTATGGCGAGAAAGGCGGGCTGCAAGGCGAGACGACCCTCGCGCAGCTGCTCAGCGAATCCGGCTACGTGACGCAAGCCGTCGGCAAGTGGCATTTAGGCGAGAACGCCGAGTCGCAGCCGCAGCATGTCGGCTTCGACGACTTCTACGGCTTCCTGTCGGTCTCGGATATGTACACCGAGTGGCGCGATCCCTACTTCTTTCCCGAAATCGTCTACAGCGCCGAGCGCACGCAGTGGGTGCAGAACCAACCGTTCAACAAATGTTTCGTCCACGCCACCCGCGGTGCTGCGCTGGAGAACGTCGAAGAGGTCACGATTCCCGTGTTGTCGACGTTGGATGACAAGTGGGCCACCTACTCGATCGACTTCCTCCGCCGCAGGGCGAACGAGAGCAACCCGTGGTTCCTCTATCACTGCACACGCGGGGCGCACTTCGACAACTATCCGCACGAGCGCTTCCTCGGCAAATCACCGGCGAAGCATCCGTACAAGGACACGCTGGTCGAACTCGATGACATCGTCGGCCGCTTGGTCGCCACGTTGCGCGAGACCGGACAGCTCGAACACACGCTGATCTTCGTGTCATCAGACAACGGCCCCGAGATGGAAACCTGGCCCGACGCCGCCTACACGCCGTTTCGCTGCGCGAAGGGTTCGACGTGGGAAGGCGGCCAGCGCGTGCCCGGCATTCTCGCGTGGCCCGGCATGATCGAGCCCGGCCGCGCGTCGGACGGTTTGTTCTCGCAGACGGATCTCTTCCCTACCATGCTGTCGCTTGCCGGTCTGGGTGAGAAGATTCCTTCCGATCGCTACACCGATGGTGTCGACCAGAGTTCGTTCCTCCTCGCGCCCGACGGCGACTCCAATCGCAAGTATCAATACTACTGGCTTGGGCGCACGTTCTCGGCCCTGCGCGTCGGCGAGTACAAGTTCATGGTGGCGTCGATTTCCGACACTGACCACGACGTGCTCAACCCCGGCGGCTTCACCGGCGTGAGCCAGCGCTATCCATACGGGCGCCTGTACAATCTCTACCTCGATCCCAAAGAAACGCGCAGCTACCTCATCCGCAAGCTCGCCTACCTCGAATCGTTTCAAAGCGGCATGCGCAATCACCTCGCCACGTTCAAGAAGTATCCCCCGAAAGTCGTCGTCGGGTTGGCGTGAACGGAGTGTAGGGTGGGCATTGCCCACCGCTCCGCCCCGATTCCAATCGATGCATGGTGGGCAGTGCCCACCCTACCGATTGAGCGCAGGAACCTTTCCGAGCGCACTCACAACGCCAGCTGCTTCGGCGGCCGCACCACGATCTCGGCGATGTTTACGTGAATTGGCTGCGTGACCGCGTAGAGCACCGCATCGGCCACGTCGTCGGGATTGCCGAGCACCTGCTTCATCATCGGCTGCAACTTGTCCATCACTTCGTCCGGCAAGCGTTCGCCCTTCTTGACCTCGACCTGCACGCCCGTGGCCTGGATGAACCCGGCGACGAACGCCGGATCGAAGTTGCGGGCGAAGTTGGTGGCGATGGCCCCCGGCATGATGTTCACCACGCGGATCGAGTCCTCTTCCAACTCGCGCCGCAACGTATTGCAGATGCAGTTCACCGCATGCTTGGTGGCGCCGTACACCCCGGAATCGCCGCGATGCGCCGCGATCGAGGAAATGTTTACGATGTGTCCGTCGGCCTTGCACTGGCGCATAGCGCGGATCGCGGCCTGGGAGCCGACCAACAAGGCGAGCACGTTGGTGTCGAGCATCGCGCGCCATTCCTCGGGGTCGGCGTCGACGATCGGCGTCGGGTACGACAAGCCGGCGTTGTTCACCATGATGTCGAGCCGGCCGGTTTCGCGCAGCGCGCGCTGCACAAGGTCTTGCACTTGCTTCGGCTCGCGAACATCGATGGCGGCAACACTAGCCCGTCCGCCGCTCGATTCGATCTTCGCCTTCGACGCGTCCATGGCGTCGCGCGTGCGGCCAGCGAGATACACGTGCGCGCCGGCCGCACCGAGCTTCTCGGCAATCGCACGACCGATGCCGCTCGATGCGCCGGTGACGACCGCGGTCTTCCCTTTGAGTGGTGAGGTGTGGCTCATCGGATCTCTCCTTCTCAGTGGCTCGCCTAGTTTAGCGACCGTTGAACAATACATGCTCGATAGCTCACGCACGGTATCCCTCTCCCACATTACTGGCGGGAGAGGGCGAGGGTGAGGGCTTCCACAGCAGGCGGCGAGGCCTGCTCGCCCTTGCGCCGCAAGCTCGAGCGAGGTGGTTCCCTCACCTCCATCCTCCCGCCAGTGTTGCGGGAGAGGAGGCCTCGGTAGCTCGGTGTCTCTCATGATGATGCTTCGCGCCTCTCGACGGACCTCTACGCTGGCTGATGGCAGACGGCCTCAACGTTGTTGCCGTCGAGATCGAACACGAAGGCTCCGTAGTAGTTCGGGTGGTATTGCGGACGCAGTCCCGGCGCGCCGTTGTCGCGACCGCCGGCGGCGATGGCCGCGCGATGAAACGCATCGACCGTCGCGCGGTCGGCGGCGGCGAACGCGACGTGGAGCGAGCGCGTGGCCTCGCCCGCCGCAATCCAGAAGTCGGGCTTGCCCGGCACACCCAACCCGGCAACGCCCGGAAACTCCATGATGATCTGGTAACCAAGTGGCGCGAGCGCCGCAGCGAAGAACCGCTTGCCGCGTTCGAAGTCGGCGACGTGGAGCGTAATATGGTCAAGCATGGCTTCGCCTCCGCAAGGTTGAAGGAAGTGGTTCACTACTGAATGAGTTGCGGTGCTAGCGCAACCCAGTCCCGATCATTCGCTTCATTCGTTGCGATAGTGCAGCGCGAGCCAGACTGTCTTCTGCGCTGGATCGGTCCACTCGACGCGATGACGGCGGTGCGCTGCCATCAGCACATGATCGCCGGGACGCAGACTCACCGGCTCCGCTTCATCTTCGAAGCGCAACGTCGCACCGCCACTGAGGAGCACGACCCATTCGCAACGTTCCTGGTCGTACCATTCGCCGGCCGGCGTCACCTGCCCCGCCGAGACGATCCGTTCGAGTCGAAACGACGCGGTCTCCAGCAACGGTTCGATCAGCTCTTGCGTCAGTACGGGCGGAATCGCAGCGAACAGATTGGATGGCATCATCCTCGCCTCTCTTAGCTCGGCTGAGACAGAAGCGGATCAGCCACCGCACTCGCCCAGGGCATGGTTCACCGCCTGAATGATCAGCGCGATATCAACCTCGACACCGTCCGGAACGCCTTGCGGGCACGCCGAAAGTGGTGCGCTACCGAGTGCGATGTTCACCAGCGTGATGAGTTCCTCGACAGTCACAGTGGTGCTGCCATCGCAGTCGCCGGCGCAGAGCGGCGGCGGGGGGATGGTCGTTGACGTCGGACTGGCAGAAACGATCGGCGTCGGACTTGGCGTCGCTGACGCGGTGGACGTCGCCGTGGTGGTCGCACTGGTGGTGACAGTGCTGGTGGCGCTTGGCGTCGCGGTGCTGCTCGCTGTCGGCGTGACCGTACTTGTCGAGGAACTCGTCGCCGTCATACTACTGGTCGGAGTCAACGCGAGCGTGCCGGTGCGGGTCGGACTGCCGGTCGGCAGGCCGGTGACCGTGCGGGTCGGACTTAGGGTCGCCGACGCGGTGGGGGTCCCCGTGGCGGTCGCACTGGCGGTGACGCTGCTGGTGGCGCTTGGCGTCGCGGTGCTGCTCGCCGTCGTCGTGACCGTACTCGTGGCCGTGCGCGTCGCCGTCACACTACTGGTCGGGGTCAACGTGAGCGTGCCAGTGCGGGTCGGACTGCGGGTCGGCGCGCTGGTCAGCGTGCGGGTCGGCGTGGCGGTGATCGACGCGGTAGCCGTGAAGCTCGCGGTCCGGGTCCGTGTTGCCGTGACGGTCGCCGAGGGCGTCGCGGTGGCGGTCACCGTGCGTGTCACCGTCGCGGTGCGCGTCGCCGTGCGCGTGGAGGTAGCGGTGCGCGTGAACGTCGTGGTTGCGGTGTTCGTTGGGGTCCGGGTTCGCGTCGGCGTTGCGGTCGACGTGGCGATCGCGGGGGTTCGGCTCGGAGTCGGCGAGGGAGTCGGCGTCGGCGTAGGGGTCGTCAGGGACACGGGCGCAGAGAACTCGGAGGTCTCGGTGCCCAACGGCGCAACCACAGTACTGGTGGCGGTGACGTGAGGTCCGCTCACCGGCCCGTTGAATGTCCAGGTGCCGCCGGAGGTGACGACACCCAAGCCTTCGAAGATGCGACCTTCATCCTCTGCGTCCGAGAAGATTTCCACGACGCAGGTGCCGCACGCGGTACCGTGGAGCGGATCGATCCCCTCGATGGTGGGCGGCGCGAGGTTGTTGTTGCCGTCGTTGATGAGCGCGATGCCGGCATCGCCGTTGGAGTAGATCGAGTTACCACCGACAATCGTGTTGGCGAAGACCGGCGGTGATGCGCCGTCGATGCGGACGCCGTTGCGGCCGTTGAAGGCGATGGTGTTACCGGCGTCGGCGTTCAGGGCACCAACGATGTTGTGGGACGACTGATCGGAGATGTAGACGCCATCGGATAGGTTTGGCAGGGGCGTGGTCCCGTCGGCGGCGGTGCCGATGCGGTTGCCCACGATCTGCGTGTTGGTGGATTGGATGATCTGGACTCCGAAGCCGCCGCTAGTGGAGGCGCCGGAGATCAGATTGCCGAACGGGTAAGTCCCGCCGATTGTGGCACCATTCGCCTGGTAGACCATGACGCCGGGGCCGCTGTTGGGCACCGCGGCCGTGCCGGCGGAGTTGGTGCCGATGTAGTTGCCCTGGACACCTGTGTAGAGGCCGTGGACCTGGATGCCGACGCCGACGTTGCCAGACACGACGTTTCCGCTTCCTACCGCGCCGCCGATCTCGACGCCCACCGCGTAGCTCACGATGCCTGCCGAACAGTCCATGCTTACGCCATTGCCGATGGCCTGGTTGCCCGTGACATCGGTGCCGATAAAGTTGCCCTGAATGATCGAGCCGGTCGCCGCTTGGTCGATGACGACACCTTCGTTGATCTTGTTGCCGGAGATCAGGTTGCAGTCTCCGGTGCACGCGCCGAATGTGATACCGCTCGTCCCGCCGATCCTATCGCTACCACCCTTGTCGATGATCCCCTTGGCGGCGTTCGGGGTGATCGCGGCGGTGCCGGTGACATCGGTACCGATGAAATTGCCGCGCACCCGGGCGCGGATGGCGAGGAGATCCAAGAGCACGTTTGCCTTGAAGTTCGTCGCGCCGGAGATGACGTTGCAGTCGCCCGTGCAGGGGCCGCCCGAGGTGGCACCGCCGATGTGTACGTCGTTGCCGCCGAAGACTTGCACGCCGAAGCCCTGGTTCGGCACGGCCGTCATGCCGGTGGCATCCGTACCGATGAAGCTGCCGAAGACCGAAACATCGTCGGCGTTGATGAAGATGCCGTCATCGGCGTGGTTGTTGACGACGAGGTTGCGAACGATCGTGCCAGAGCCACCGTTGACGGTGAGGCCGTGGTGTCCGCTGACCGGTGGTCCGCCGGGTCCATGCAGCTCAACGCGCCCGGCGCCGCCATTGATCGTGACCGCTTCTGTGATGGCTGGAAGCGGCATGGCGCCGATGTTGATGGTGGGGGTACCGGCGCCGATATTGAACATGATCGTATCGTTGACGCCTGCCCCAGCCGAGCAACCGTGGTAGCCGGCGTTGGTGTTCGCGGCGATGATCGCCTCACGCAGTGTGCAGGTAGCGTTGTTGACGTCTTCGTCGGCTGCGGTGTTGACGATGATGGTGGCCCCGCCGCGAGCAGGATGAGGCCAGACGATGGCGACCATGCCTGCGATGGCCATCCCGAGAATCTGAGAGCGCGCCTGCATGGGCGTATGTCCTCTCGCGCCGGTACGCGAAGGTGTCGGGAGCCGCATGGCTCCCGTTGGAAGACTGCCCGTTGGAAGGTGGGGGCCGTCGTGCCCCGCGTGCAGCCTGAGCGTGAGGGAGTGCCGCGTATAGCACCTTTACCGTTGACCAAGGTAACACCACGCGTGCTCGCGGGGCCGTGGTCCACGCAGCAGCAAAAGCGGCCCCGATCCGGATCCAACAATCTGTCATCCCGCAGCGCGCAAGAACCAGAGGATTGAGCTTGCTCGCAGATTTCGGCTACACGGTGCCGATGCTTGAACGTGACCTCGCACTAACCCTCGCCGGTGGCGGCAACCGCGCGTTCTATCAGGCCGGGTTGCTGAACCGCTGGGCGGAGCGGCTGCTGCCGCGCGTGCGCGTGATCGCCAGTTGCAGCGCGGGGGCGTGTGTCGCCACAGTGTTTCTTGCGGGCCGTTCCGCCGCCACTAACGAATTCTGGAAGCAACGCCGCGCCGGCGTTACTCGCAACCTAGATTGGCGCAAACTCCTCGTCGGCCAGCGACCCGCACCGCACGGCGAGGTCTATCGCGACACGATGATGTTCGCGATGCGCGACGGCGGCTTGGAGCGCTTGCGCCAGCAACCGTTCCCGATTCTGGTGCTGACCACCGGCTGGCCGCACTGGCTACCGACCACGCCCGCGATGTTGCTCGGAATGGCCGCCTACAATTTGGAGAAGCGGCTCTACCCGGCGCGAGTTCATCCACAGTTCGGGAGGCGCCTTGGGTTCATTCCGATCGTGTTCGACGCGCGCGACTGCGAAACGCCGGAACAACTCGCCGACCTCATTCTCGCATCGTCGGCCAGTCCGCCGTTTACACCGGTGGGACGGTTCGGCGGACAGCGTCTGCTCGACGGTGGACTCGTCGACAATGCACCGGCATTTCTCGCCGACCAAATAGCAGGCGTCCGGCGACACCTGATCATGCTAACGCGCCCGTATCCCGACGGCGTTCTCGGTCGCCATGGCGACCACCTCTACGTCGGCCCCACGCACGCGACCCCGATCTCGCGCTGGGACTACACGCGCCCCGATCTGCTCGATGCGACCATCGCCATGGGCGAACGCGAGAGCGAGACCCACAGCGCGCGACTCGACGCGTTGCTCGCGGACGGCGACGGCAACGGATGACGGGGGCCTCATCGGGTTGCCACACTCGGCCATCGAATCGGTTTGATTTGAATCCGCGCTCGGAAGCATACTGCCGCCCGGCTGGAAGGTTCGCGTTGTTGGAGGATTGGAGCCGATGACTCTCTATGATGCGCAGCGGGAGTTGCGCCGAAGTGTTGCAGAGTTAGGGGCGGTAGCGCGCGAACCTGAAGGGCGCACCCAACAAGCAGTCGTGCCGCTCGCGCTGGCCGCGCTGGGGGTCGTCTACGGCGACATCGGCACCTCCCCGCTGTACGCGTTGCGAGAATGTTTCGTCGGCGATCACGGCCTGCCCATCACGGCGCCCAATGTTCTCGGCGTGCTGTCGCTGGTGTTCTGGTCGCTCACCATGGTGGTGTCGATAAAGTATTTGATCTTTCTCATGCGCGCCGACAACGATGGCGAAGGCGGCATCCTCGCCCTGCTCGCGCTGCTGGGACCAAAGGCATCCGGCCGCGCCTCGCGGCGCAACGGTCTGCTCCTGGTGGGCTTGTTTGGGGCGGCCCTGCTCTACGGTGACGGCGTGATCACGCCCGCCATCTCCGTCCTTTCGGCGGTCGAAGGCTTGCGGGTCGCCACCGATGCGTTCGAGTCATTCATTCTACCGATTTCCGTCATTCTCTTGGTCGGCCTCTTCCTCGTGCAGCGTCGCGGGACGGCGGGGATCGGCGCCGTGTTCGGTCCGCTCATGCTGCTGTGGTTCGGCACCATCGGTGGGCTGGGGCTGCACGCGATCCTCACCCAACATCCGCAACACGCATCGGTGCTGTCGGCGGTCAACCCGCTCCATGCGTTGCGATTCTTCGCCGCCAACGGGATCACCGGACTCCTCACCCTCGGCGCCGTCGTCTTGTGCGTGACCGGCAGCGAAGCGTTGTATGCCGACATGGGGCATTTCGGCCCGCGGCCGATTCGCCTCGCCTGGTACGTCGTGGCGTTCCCCTCGTTGCTCTTGAACTACTTCGGGCAGGGGGCGCTGCTCTTGGCCGAAGGGGCGAAGGTCAGCAATCCATTTTATCAATTGGTGCCATCCTGGGGTCTGTACCCGCTCGTGCTGCTCTCCACGATCGCCACCATCATCGCCTCGCAAGCGCTGATCTCCGGCGCGTACTCACTCACCCAGCAAGCCGTGCAGCTCGGCTACGCGCCGCGCTTCAACATCGTCCACACCTCCGGAACGGCCGTCGGCCAGATCTACATGCCCGAGATCAATTGGGCGCTGATGGTAACGTGCGTCATCCTCGTGCTCGGTTTCAAAACCTCCGGCAACCTGGCGGGAGCCTACGGGATCGCCGTCACCGGAACGATGACCGTCACCACCATTCTGTTCTACGTGCTGACGCGCGAACGCTGGCACTGGTCGGCGCCGCGGGCCGGCGCGCTGGTTGCCGCCTTTCTGCTCTTCGACCTGTCGTTCTTGTCCGCCAACTTGCCCAAAGTCCTGGAGGGCGGCTGGTTCCCGCTGGTTGTCGGGCTGGCGGTCTTCATCGTCTTGACGACCTGGAAGCGCGGGCGCGGAGAGTTAGCCCGCCTGCTGGCCGAGGGTAGCCTGCCGATCGATCTATTTCTGCAGGACGTGGCGGAGCAGCAGCCGCATCGCGTCGAGGGGACCGCGATCGTCATGACGTCGACCGCTGAAGGCGTCCCGCCAGTGCTCCTGCATCACCTCAAGCACAATCGGACGCTGCACAAGCGGGTGGTGCTGTTGTCGATCACGTCGGAGAAACGCCCCGAAGTCCCCGACAGAGAACGTCTCGAAATCGCCGACCTCGGCCAGGGGTTTTATCGAGTGGTGGCGCACTTCGGCTTCATCGAAACACCGCGCATCGCGCACATCCTCGCGTTGTGCAAGGCGCAAGGGCTGCCCTTCGAGATCATGTTGACGACCTTCGTCCTGGGACGCGAGACGCTCCTGCCATCGGGTCGTTCTCCCATGGCGCGGTGGCGCAAGCGGTTGTACGGATTTCTGGCGCGCAACGCGCCGTCGGCAACCGAGTACTTCGAGATCCCGCCCAACCGCGTCATCGAACTGGGCGTTCAGATCGAACTCTAGTCAATCGCATGCCTGACAGCGCTCTTCGCGGCGTGCGCGTCCTCGATCTCGCCGACGAGAGCGGGGCGTACTGCGGCAAGCTGCTCGCCGACATGGGCGCCGATGTGATCAAGATCGAATTGCCGCGCGGTGATGCGGCGCGAACGATCGGACCGTTCTTCGCGGGCGGGGAGTTGGATCCGAACCGCTCATTGTTCTTCTGGCACTACAACACCAACAAGCGCAGCGTCGTGCTCGATCTCGCGCAGCCCAACGGGCGCGAGCAGTTGCGGCAACTCGCAGCCACCGCCGATCTCATGATCGAGACCTTCGCGCCCGGTCACCTCGACGCGCTCGGCCTCGGCTATGCCGATCTCGCGCAGCGCAACCCCGGTCTGATCGCAATCTCGCTCACGCCTTTCGGACAAGACGGCCCGTACCGCGACTGGAAGTCCTCCGATACCGTTGCGCAAGCGCTCGGCGGCATGCTGTTCGTCAACGGGCATCGCGACGAACCGCCACTGCGCTCACTTGGGTTGCAGGCCTACCACAGCGCGTCGACCTACGCGGCGATCGGCGCGCTGCTCGCGCTGTTGGCGCGCGCGCGCAGCGGACGTGGCCAGCACGTCGATATCAGCATTCAAGAGTGTGTCGCGGCCACCGTCGAGCACATCAGCGGTTACTATCATCAGACCGGTCAGATCGAAGTGCGGCGCGGCACGTTGCACTGGAGCCGCTGCTTCCGCGTCGGCAAGTGTCGCGACGGCTACGCGATGCATTGCAGCCTCGGCGATTGGACTTCGCTGATCGAGTGGGTGAAGGGCGACGGCAAAGCGCAGGAACTCGGCGACTCAGATTGGGAAGACTACAAGTACCGCCGCGAGCACAGCGTGCGGCTGTTCGATGTGCTCGACGAATGGGCGAAGGACTATTCTGTCGCCGACCTCGTCGAGGGCGCGCAGCTGCGACGCATTCCGTACGCCGCCGTGCTACCGCCGGAGACCCTGCCGGAGAATCCCCAACTCGTCGAGCGCGGCTTCTTCGTTCCGGTTCCACATCCCGAGCTGAATCGCAGCATCACGTATCCCGGCGCGCCGTTTCAGTTCAGCGATAGTCCGTGGAGCATCCGCCGGCGTCCGCCGCTGCTCGGTGAACACACGGATGAGCTGATAGCTGATGGCGAATCGCATGTTGTCGGCGGCGGAGAAGCGATGATCGGCCATCTGCCATCAGCGATCAGCGATGCGCGCGTTCTTGCTGGCATCCGCGTCGTCGACTTCACCTGGGTGGTCGCTGGACCGGTGGCGACACGCATTCTCGCCGATCACGGCGCCGAGGTGATCAAGATCGAACGGCTCGACTCGCTCGATTTCGGCTCGCGGCGCGGCGGGCTGACCGGCAATCTCAACCGCGGCAAGCAGAGCGTCGTGCTCAACATGAGCGATCCGCGCGGCGTCGCCATCGCCAAGCAACTGGTTACCATCTCCGATGTCGTCATCGACAACTTCAGCGCGCGGGTGATGCGCAACTGGGGACTCGACTACCAGTCGCTGTGCACGCTCACGCCCAAGTTGATCGCCGTCAGCATGTCCGGCTTCGGCCACAGCGGGCCGCACAAGGACTACGTCAGCTACGGCCCCACGTTGCAGGCGCTCTCCGGCTACACGTTGCTGATGCGCCATCCCGACGGCGCGCCGGCGGGCTGGGGCTTTTCGTATTCCGACATGGCTGGCGGCTACAACGCGGCGCTCGCCGTCTTGCTCGCGCTGTGGCACAGGCGGCAGAGCGGCCGTGGTCAGCTCATCGATCTGTCACAATTCGAAAGCGTCACTGCGCTGCTCGGGCCGCTGCTGCTCGACGTGCTTGCCAACGGCACCACCATCGCGCCGTTCGGCAATCGCTCGCAAGAACGACCGGGCGCACCGCACGGCGTCTATCGCTGTCGTGACGAGGACGCGCCGAGCGAAGAATCGATTGATCGGTGGTGCGCCATCACGGTCTTCAGTGACGGCGAGTGGAGACAGTTCTGCCACGCGATCGGGGCACTCGCTTGGACGCGTGAGCCCCAGTTCGCCACGCTCGCAGACCGCCTCGCGCAGCAAGACGAACTCGACCAACGAGTCAGCGCGTGGACGCGCGACCGAACGGCGGAAGACGTGATGCAGACGCTGCAACGCGCCGGTGTGGCTGCGGGAGTCGTCGCCAACGCGCGCGACCTATGCGAACGCGATCCGCAACTGCAGGCGCGCGGCTATTGGGCGCGCGTACGAACCCCCGAGGGCGAGTCGATGGAGTTCGACGGCGTGCCGGTGCGTCTGAGTGCCACACCCGGTCGGGTCGCCGGCCCCGGCCCTCTGCTTGGCGAACACACCGACTCAGTGCTAAAGCGCGTGCTGGATCTTTCGCCCGCCGCGATCGCGACGCTGCGGGCCGATCGTGTGATCGCGTAACGAGAGGAGCGGCTCATGCGTGCTTTCAAAACCATCTTGTGCCCGATCGATTTCTCCGACTCGTCGTATGAGGCGCTGGAGTACGGCCTCGGTCTCGCCCAACCGGCGAACGGGCAGATCATCCTCGCCCATTGTCTGCACAATCCGGCGAGCGAGTTTTTTCACGAAGACGGCCACGTGATTTCGTGGGACAAGGCGAAAGCGCGCGCCCGAGCACTGCTGGAGGACGCGCGGACCAAACACTTGGGCGGTTATGCGAAAACCGAAGTCATCGTCGACACCGGAGACCCACACGAACTGATCGTCAACCTCGCGCGCGATCGCAAGGCGGATCTGATCGTGATCGCCACGCACGGCCGGAGCGATTTGACGCACCTGCTGGTCGGCAGCGTGGCCGAGAAAGTCATTCGGCACGCGCCGTGTCCGGTGTTTGTGGTACGGCGGCACGCCCAGTGAGGCGAGCGTCGACTACCTGGTAGTGCGCGCGGCACACCTGCGCGCCGAACAGAATGATCGCCCAGGCGACGTAGATCCAGGCGAGCAAGATGGGCACCTGCCAGAGCGCGCCATAGAGCCCGCCGGCTTGCACCAGCTTGATCACGAACGTCACGTAGCCCCACTGCGCGAGCTGCCACAGCGTCCCCGCGACGACGGCACCGACGAGCGTCGATGATCGGCGCACGTCGACGTTCGGCAGAAAGTGATACAGCAGCGTAAAGCCGCTCCACAGCAGCACGTACGGCAGCAGGCGCAGGATCATCAGCAGCGCATCGCCGAGATACCACGAGTCGACCGCGACATACGCCGCGGAGCCGCGGCGCAGGAACGTCGTCGCCGCCAACGCCGCCGCGAGCACCAGCGGCGACACCACCGCCACGGCACTGTAGGCGCGCAGTTTTCGCCACAGCGACCGGCCACGCGCCCCGCCCCAGATCATGTTGAGACACAGTTCCGCGTTGCCGAGGATCGCGCCAGTCGCCAATAGCGCGGCGATGGCGCTCAGCATGCCCACCGCGCGCACCTGCGCCTGGTCGATGTAACGCACGATCTGAATCGACACCTCCGGTGAGCCCGCCCCGATCGTCTGCATCACGAACGGCGTGAGGCCGCGGTGCAACCCGAGCCCCTTCACCACCGAGAACAACGCCAGCAGCAACGGCACCAGCCCGATCAACGTGTAGTACGCCAGCGCGGCGGCCCACTGAATGCATTGATCACGCAGAAACCGCACCGCGGCCACGGGCCCAATCACGACGAAGGCCAGCACCCCGCCGCTCACCAGCACGCGGTCCAGCGCGCCGGCGAAACGGGCAAACAGCGTCGGGGTGTCGCTCGGTGGGTTCATCCAATGGCTATCGGAGGTGGTCAGGCGACACGGAGGCGGTCAGGTATTGGCGCGAGCCGCTGCGCTCGGCTTGGCGGGACGGCAGAGATCGAAAATGAACGTCTCGAGCAAGATCGCCGGGTCGCCCCGCGAACTCTTGAATTTGATGTCGAGTTCGCTCAGCTCGATCAGCGCCTGCTGCAAGCGACGCGTCGGCACGCGCGCGGCGTCGCCGAGATACTTGAAGACGCGAAACGGGTGCATCTTCCCGAATGCCGCCTCGCCGAGTTCGCCGAGCAACGGCAGCAAGCGGCCCTGGAAGGCTTGGTAATTCATCCCACCGCGCCACTTGCCGTTCAGTGGCCCTGCCAGGCAATCGCGCGCGGCGAGGAGGAAACGCACCTCGCGCGCAATCATCGCCAGCAAGCGCAGCGGATGGTCGCCCTGCGCGAGCAGATCGCGCAGCAGCGGCACTGCCACCGCCGCGTTGCCACCAGCCAGTGCGCCGGTGAAATCAAAGATCCACGACTCGGCCATGTCACGAAACGCCGCGCGCACATCAGCGGTGGTGATGGTCTTGGCGTCACCGACGTACAGGCATAGCTTCTCCATCTCCATCGTCAGTGCGGCGGGGTCGCCGCCGGCGCGCGCCACGATCAACTCGAATGCGGCGGCGTCGATGCGCACAGCGAATTCACCCGCAACGCGTTTGCATAGGTCGGCCACGCCGTCACGGCTCAGTGCACCGCTGCGCTCGCGCTCGACGCGCAGATCGACGACCGCACCGAGTGATTGCAGCTTCTTGAACACGCGCTTGCGGGCGTCGGCCGCCGCCGCCGTCAGCAACAGCACTGCGCCCGACGGCAGGCCGCGTTCGAGACACTGCAGCAGCAGCTCGCTGTCATCGTGGTAGGTGCTGATCGCGAGGTCGCGCTCGCGACAGTAGGCCTGCAGAGCCGCCAATGCCCCCAACTGCGTCGTCTCCAGCTCCGTTCCAAAGCACTCCTTCGCCGCCGACGCCGACAAGGCATCGAGCCGCTCGTCCTGAAATTGCTCCTGCGTCCAGCCCGCCAGCGCGAGCAACGTGAGCAGCCGGCCGGCGGCTTCATCGCGCCGCTCGTCTTCCAGCGCTTCGAGCAGCACGGTGGTCAGATCAGCCTTCTTCTCCGACGACAACAGCACGGTCGTCTCGCGCACCCAGACCACCTTGGTCCCAGCGAACAACCCGCGCATGCGCAGACTGTCGAGCGCGGTGGCAATCGGCATCGTGCGCCCGTCATAGGTCTCGAGATTGAAATCGCGATTCGCCGCGGGCACCAGCACGTCGATCAACGCATGCGCCGCTGCACTGGTGGCGACCGATTCGCCGAGAAGCAGATACACCGAGCGCGGCTGCTTCTGCGCCTCGGCGCAAAGCGTTTTGATGTCCGTAGGTGCGCCGCTGCCCGCCATACGCGCACTCTATCCGAGGTCGGCAGGAGCGGCAAAGCGTCACGCTGATCCGGCGCGGTGAGCAATTCCCGTAGCCGCAGGCTTTAGCCTGCGTTCCGATCCAGAGAGGAGAAGAGCGCAGGCCGAAGCCTGCGGCTACAGGTCTATTGCTAAGAGTTCTCGCTATGTGGTCGCCCTGTCGATGACGGCGTGTAGATCGTAGCCAATCGCGCCGGTGAACGGATACGAACGCCAGTCGCTCACCAATCCCTTGCGCACCGGATTGTTCGCCACGTAGCGGATCTGCGCCGCTACATCTTCATCTGCGCGAATGATGTGGTCAAAGAAATCCTTCTGCCATCGCGCGCCAACGTGCCGACTCAGCCAGAGACCGCTCTGTTGCTTGAAGGTGACCATCGATCGCCAGGTATCGGCACCTGAGGTCTGCCCTTCCAAGACGACGTGGACATGGTCGGGCATGAAGCAGTAGATGGGCACTCGACCACTGTGCTTGTCGGCGGCGATCTTGAGCAACTCGACGAAGACATGAACAATATCCGAATCGGCAAACACAGGTTGCCGATCAGCAATCCGCGCCGTCACCGCAACGATCACCTGGCCGCGATACAATGCACGCGGCAAACGGTGACGCTTCTCACGGACCGGGAGTCGCAAAGGCATCTTTCGCCCAATCCCGTAGCCGCAGGCTTCAGGCTGCGCTCCCCTCTTCCCCGGTGGCGGGGACGCCGGACGCAGGCTGAAGCCTGCGGCTACAGCTCCTCTATGCCCCCTCTTTCGCTGTCACACGAAACCTCGGCAAGCTCATCGTCCCGTCGACACCCTCGAACACCACTTCCACCTTCACTCCAATCCGAATCTGCTCGGCACGGCAGTCGACGAGGTTGCTGACGATGTACGGCCCCTCATCGAGTTGCACGACGACCACGTTGTACGGCGCCTGTGCTTGAAACACCGGCAACGTCGGTCCATGGACGATGGTGAAGCTGAACACGCTGCCGCGACCGCTCGCGCGCATCCAGTCGGAGTCGACGCCGCCGCAGTGCGGGCACATCGGACGCGGCGGATGGCGCAGCGCGCCGCACGCCGTGCAACGCTGAATTCGCAGCTCGTGTTGCCGGCAGCCTTCCCAGAACCCCGCGTTGTCGAAGTTCGGAACCGGGATGGGTATCGATTCGCTCATCGTCGTAGAATGATCGCGCCGGTCGGATCGGTGTTGGAACTCGTCACCAACACCAGTTCAGCGTCCGCTACTTGACTCGTCGACGTTCCGCGAATCTGCCGCACGCCTTCGAGGATATGGTTGTAGCCGTGAATGAAGGCTTCCGAGAGACTGCCGCCGTGGGTGTTGACCGGCAGCGACCCGTCCGGCCATCCGATGTTGCCGGCGGCAACGAACGGACCGCTCTCGCCGCGAGCGCAGAAGCCGTAGTCTTCGAGACTGAGCAACACCGCCGGCGAGAAGTGGTCGTAGAACATCGCGGCGTCGATATCCGCTGGCGCGACGCCCGCCATCGCGTAGAGCTGCTTGGCCACAGCGCGGCCACCGGTCTCTTCGCGCCAGTGCTGAAAATAGTCAGCCATCTGGATGTGGATCGGTCCCTCCGCTTGCGCACCGGCCAGAATGTATGCCGGACGCTGGCGCGCATCGCGCGCGCGCTCCGCCGAAGTCACGACCACGGCACAGGCGCCATCGGTTTCGAGACAACAATCGAGCAAGCGCAGCGGCTCAGCGATCCAGCGCGACGCTTGATGCTCGGCGAGCGTAATCGGCGTGCGCATCATCGCATTCGGATTGCGCGCCGCGTGCGCGCGTTGCGCTACGGCCACCATCCCGAAATGTTCGGTGGTGGTGCCGTACTCGTGCATGTGACGGCGGTAGATCAGCGCCATCTCTTGCGCTGGCGTCACCAGGCCGAACGGGATGTGGTACTGATAGAAGTCGGTGAGCAACTGCGGCGTCTTCTCCCACGGCCGGCCGCCGCCAAACTTCCCCGGCCCCGTCACCGAACGCTTGCCACGATTGCGGGCGCGAAAGCAGACGACATTGTTGGCCTGCCCGGTCGCCACCGCCATCGCCGCGAGCACGATCGTGCCGCACACCGCCCCGCCGCCTGAGGTCACGCCCGCGAAGAAGCGCAGATGCGGAATGCCGAGACTGTAGATCAGCGCCAGCTCGGTGTTGGTCTCGATGTCGTAGCGAACGATCCCATCGATGTCCTTCGGCGTTAGGCCGGCATCGGCAATCGCCGCGGTGATCGCTTCACACGCGACGCGATGCTCGGTCTTGCCGATCTGCTTGCTGAACTCGGTCTGCCCGATACCGATGATGGCGGCCTGGTCACGAATCGAGGTCATTGGGGAATTGGGGACAGATCATCAACGGCAGACTGGCGTCGTCGAGGGTGCGCATGCGGACCCACAGGCGGGAGTCAGCGTCGCCGCGGGTGTGCGAGTTGGGATGAAACAGCGCGGGCCGATGCAGATGTCGAGCGTCGGCGTCGGGGTCGCGGTGGCGCAGGTTGCCATTGTAGGCGAACGAGTTGAGGTCAGTTCCATCGGCTCCACACCACCGCAGCCAATCACGACGATGCAGCAAGTCGAGACGGACAGCACGGACCACACCCGATTCGGTTGGGTGGCCCGCGGTCGATCCATCATGTGTCGCGTACCACGTCGATCGCGTGCACCACAAGTTCACACTTGCCCGCCGGCGCAAACGCCTCTACAAGTCGAACCGCCCATGCCTACGCTGTTGATCGTCGAAGACGAAGCGGTGCTTGCCCGCAATCTCGCCAAGGCGTTCTCACGTCAGGGCTACGAGGTCCACCACGCGGCCAATGTCGCCGAGGCCACACGGATCGCGTCGGTTACACCGCTCGACATCGTGCTACTCGACTTGCGTCTGCCCGATGGCAGCGGTCTCGACGTCCTCGATGCGCTCATCGCGAATGACCCGGACCAGCCGGTAGTCATGATGACGGCCTACGGCTCGGTCGCCGATGCGGTGCGCGCGATGCAGCGCGGCGCGCGCGATTTCGTGCAGAAGCCGCTCGACCTCGACGAGATCGCGCTCAAGGTCGAGCATGCCCTGAAGAGCACGCGCCAACGGCGCGAGATCTCGTACTACCGCGAACGCGGCAGCGCGGCCGGAACGATTCTCGGCGAATCCCCCGGCGCCGAACGTCTCCGCACATTGATCACCCGCATCGCGCGGATGACCGCCGGACCCGGCGCGCCGGCACCGACCGTACTGCTGCTAGGCGAAACCGGCAGCGGCAAGGGGCATGTCGCGCGCGCGTTGCACGCCGCCAGCGGACGCCGTGATGGCCCATTCATCGAAGTCAACTGCACCGCGCTACCGGAAAATCTGGTCGAGGCCGAATTGTTCGGCTACGAGCGCGGCGCGTTCACCGACGCCAAGACCGCCCGCGCTGGGTTGTTCGAGACCGCCGAGGGCGGCACGCTGTTTCTCGACGAGATCGGGCACATCTCGGGTGCGCTGCAAGCGAAGTTTCTGAAAGTGATCGAGGAGAAAGTTGTGCGCCGCATCGGCGCCAACGCCGCGCGGCGCATCGATGTGCAGATCATCGCTGCAACGAATCGCGATCTCGAAGCCGCGACGCGACTCGGTGAGTTTCGCGAGGACCTCTACCAGCGCTTGTCGGTTGCGGTGATCCGCATTCCTCCGTTGCGCGAACGTGAAGGCGACGCGCTGCGACTCGCGCGCGATTTGTTGAACGACGCGTGCCGCCGTTACAGCGTCCCGCCGCGCGCGCTGTCGCCGGAAGCCGAGGCCGCGATTGCGCGGCATCCCTGGCCCGGCAACGTGCGCGAACTCGGCAACACGATGGAACGCGTCGTGTTGTTCAGCGACAACGATCCCGTGCGGATCGAAGATCTCGGCTTACCTGACAGCGCACCGGCGGCCGGGCGCGTGACGGTCGCGCCATCGGGGGAGATCCAGATCGATTTTCCCGATGGCGGCCTCTCGCTCGAAGCCGTCGAGCGCGCGCTGCTTGTCCGTGCCCTCGACAAAGCCGGCAACCAAAGCGCCGCTGCCCGCTTGCTCGGCATCTCGCGCGACACTCTACGCTATCGGATGGAGAAGTTCGGGTTGGGGGACTAGCTCCCACGATTGTCGCGAACGGGTTCGAGAGAGCCTTCAAAGGAGACACGCACCGGCGCGCACCCTTCGCAGTAAAGCGTACACTGCAGGTTGACCGATTCTCCAGGCCGAAACTCCGGCGGACCTACGCGCACCACGCTGTCAAAGCGAATTGCCATGCCGGGATGGATTACCCGCTGGGGAAGGAGTTCGAAGAGGGAAGTCGGTTTCCCCGTTTCTGGGTCACACGTACCTCCCACATTGCGCCAATTGTCGATGCCAGCCGCCGCAGACACTCCATCCCTAGACGGAAACTCCACACACACTCGCTTTGCCGTGCCGCGTCCTTCATTGACTACGTCGAAGTTGATCTGCCAGCTCTTGTATGATCGGTCGTATGGAAACTCATCTCTGACGGCGACGACTAGCTTTGGCTGCGGTCGCCTTCCGAACATGTCCTCGAGCTGCGCGTGCGTGGCAACAGAGAAGCTGGAGCCCGACCGGACATAGTAGTTGTGTTGGATCTTCCCGATCTTCAGCGCGACCCGGTGCGGAGGCAACGGGCTCTCCGGAACTAGGAGCGCAGCAAAGCCAGCGCCCGGGTAGTCACTTGCGGGTATCCAAGCCCCATCGAGCCCCGGCGCAGGCGGATCGGTGGATTGTCCACCGAGCTGCTGCAACCGGCTCAAGAACGTTTGAATCTGAGCAAGCGGCTGGAGCTTCAAAACGGAAGTCTCGTCCTTCTGAATGACTCCCCACAGAATGACGCCGCCGCCAGAGTTCGCGAACCCCGAGATCGCCTCGGCGAGATTGTGCTTGTCATCGTCGCCCAGCTCTGGCGTCTGAGGATCGCGTTTGCTCTTGTAGTCAAAATGGATGCGCTCCACAGAGGTCAGAACGTTCGCGCAGTAGTTATGGAACCGCTCCTGGGCCGTTCCGGGATCGTCACGTAGTCGCTGAAACGCTTCGAACACCCGCTCCGCGCTACCCGCAGACATCAACACCGCCAAACTCATCGCTCAATTCAGCGGCGCACGGTTCGTGAGCGGACCGCACCCTTCTTGGACTTCGATGTGAGCGGATCCAACAGCCTGAGTTCCCTGATCCAGGCGAAGTCCTCGGTGTTGTGTGTCACGAGGGTCAGCTGGTGTACGAGAGCGGTCGCCGCGATGATGGAATCACCCAAGGACATCCGACGTTGAATGCGCAGATGCACCGCGCGCTCGACCACCGACTCAGAGAGCGGCAGCACCTCTGCCGCTTCGAAGAATCGGTCGAGTGATTCGCGCTCCGGTTGCTGCAGCTGGTGGTACCCGAGCACTTCGATGCGACTGATCACCGAGACGGCGGGCGCCTTCTCTTCCACAAATGCGCGCAAAGCACCCTGCTCTGGCTGCGCCGCGTAGATGATGATGTTGCTGTCGAGTAGCATCAAGGTTTGCGCCGAAGCAGGACGCGGTCGCGACGGGTCGTACGCTGCCAGCCGACCGGGTTCGAGATGGAGGTGATTCCTCCTCTATGTGCGAGCGTGGCGAGCGCATCGGCCATGCGCCGTCCTTGTTGTTTCGTTGAGGGCGCCGCGTTTTTCCGCAAGACCGTTATGCGGACGGGGAGTCGCTGAGGTCGATCCGGTGGCGTATCGATCCACTCCACTCGATCCCCGGACAAGACAGCCTTGTAGCTTCGCGGCATTGCTCCTGCGCTTTCCTCGTTATGGAGTCTACGCTCGCCACTCCGTGCCGGTCAAACTCTGTCCCACGAAACTGCCGGTGCGAGCTGAAGGCCGGTTGAAGGAAATCACGGAGCGCTGAAGCCTTAAGTCCAACGCGCCGCCGCGTGCCGAAAAAGCACGCCGGCCGACAAGGCAACGCACAGCAGCGCGAACACATCACCGTGGCGAGAATAAAATGATTCGCCTGATCCGATCGGGACGGCGACCGTTTGGGCCACAGGTGTTCGGACCGGGAGACGAGCGATCTCGCGTCCGGCGGGATCGATGACGCCACTGATTCCGCTGTTGGTGACGCGTACCAGGCTGACGCGATTCTCGATCGCGCGGAAGCGCGCGAGTTGAAAATGCTGCTCCGGCCCCGCCCCGGCTTCGAACCACGAGTCATTCGAGAGATTGATCAGCACTCGCGCACCGCGTTGCACTTCATCGCGCGCCAACTCGGGATAGATCGCCTCGTAGCAGATCAGGACACCGAACTGAGTGCCGGCGAGCGGGAAGATCGTCGGCGGACCGCCAGCCAGAAACGGACCGTCGGCTGGCCGTAGCGGAAATTGCTCGACGAACGGCAGCAGCTTGCGCTTGTCGTACACACTGCCCACACCGTCGGCGGTGAGTAGGTACGCCGAGTTGTACACCGCGGCGACGCCCGGTCGATCACCTGCGCGTGGCGCGCCCGTCAGCAGCGCGGTGTCGTCGCGACGCAGCAGCGCGGTGATACCACCGAGGAGTTCCGGGTTCTCCGCGGGAAAGAACCCGATTGCGTTCTCCGGCCACACGATCAGCGCTGGCCGTGACGAGTCGGGTCGCTCAGACAGCGCGAGATAGCGATCGAGGTGCGCCGCAAATCGCTCCGGCCGGCCGCGCTCGTCGTTGGGCAGATTTCCCTGCACCAACACCATCGGCACGGTAGCCTCGGCGCTGCCAAGATTTGCAAGGCGCCACTCCCCGTACGCCCAGGTCAGCGCGATCGTCACGGCCGCGAGCACAACCGGCACGCGCGAGCGACCCACCTCGGCCACCGCCGTCGCCGACAACGCCAGCACGAACGACAGACCGAAGACACCGGTGAGATCGCACAACTGAGCCAGCGCGTCGTTGCGTTGCGCGTGACCGAGCAGCGCCCATGGGTTGCCCGTCAACAGATGCGCGCGCGCGTACTCACTGGCGACGAACAGCGCGGGAATCAAGACGCCGCGTAGCCGCCAGCCGCTGACGAGGGATGCCAGCACACCGAACACGCCGAAGTAGAGCGCGACGAATACTTGCGTCACCCCAACCGTGAACACCGCGGCGCCGAGGAATCCAAGCTGAAAGTAGACGTAGGCCGCGTGAAAGATCCACCAGCCGGTGACGCCGAGCACACCGATCGTGCCGGTGAACCATCCGAGCGCGAACGCCGCCCGCGCCCGAGTCGCATCGACGGCGAGGATCAAAGGTGTGAGCGCGATCCAGGTGACGGCCGATACCTCGAACGGCGGGTAGATCACTGTGAGCAACACCCCGCTCACGGCAGCCAAGGTCCACCGTTGCCAAGTAGGTCGCGCCATTGACGCGCACCCTTAGCACGCCCGGCGCGTCGCGCGCAGTCGTTGCGTCGCCAACCCTCGTCTGCCAAACGACAGCTCACCATGGTGCGGCCCGGAACTTGCCTCTCTGATCGGCGATGATGTCATCAGCGATGACGCGACCAGAGCGAAGGAGTTGGCCACAAGTTGGCTGGCGGTATTGGGTCGCCGCCGCCGGCGCCGCCGCCATCGTGTTGGTCTGCGCCCTCAACTCCTTGCGCTGGATCGATCGGCCATTCCCGGGCTTCTTTTTGTGGGAGAACCTCTTCGTCCCCGCCGTCGGCGATCCAAACTGGACCGGCTACCGAGCCGGGATTCCGTTCCAATCGCGATTGCTCGCGATGAACGGTCGGCCGGTGACCTCGGCCGCGGAAGTGTACCGCGCGACGGCGACCCTGCCGGTCGGCAGCGCGGTCGAGTATGCGTTCGCGTCAACCGCCGCGGCGCCGCCCGTCACGCTGACGATTCCGACCATGCGCTTCATGGTGGCCGAGTATCTGTGGACGCTCGGCAACTATCTCGCCGTCGGCGCGCTGCTCACGCTGTTGGGATTCACCGTCTACCTCCTGCGTCCGAGCGCACCGGCGGCGCGCGCCATGTGGAGCGGCGGCACGGTGTGGGGTCTCTACCTGGTAACCTCGACGGACATCTTCGGTCCGGGATGGTTTCGTCCGCTCTTCCTGCTGCTGCAAGCCATCGGTCCGGTGACGCTGGTACACGTCGCCCTCACCTTCCCAGTCGAGCGTCAGATTCTCCGCCGCTATCCCTGGCTGCTGCCGGCCCTGTACGCGACGGCCCTCGTGTTGGGGCTCACCAACATCCTGCTCTTCGCACGGTCGGTGACGATAGTGCTGCTCATCGATCGGCTGGTTCCTGTGACCGGATTGCTGCTGCTCGGTCTCCTCGCGCAAGCCTTTTGGCACCCACCATCAGCAGCCGCGCGCCAGCGGTTGAAGATCGCCGCTCTCGGCGCTGGCGCCGCGTTTCTCGTACCGATCGCCGGCTTCTCGCTCTTCTATTTCGGCGGCATCAACTTCCCGCTCAACTTCGTCACCATGCCGATGGCGCTGTTTCCGGTGGCGATCGGCTACGCCATCGTTAAACACGATCTGTTCGAAGTCGACGCGATCATCCGCCGCACGGTGGCGTGGGCGATCCTGACGGCACTGATCGCAACGGTCTATCTCGCTGGCGCCGGGCTGCTCGACCTGGTGTTCGCCGGACGCGGCGCGCGCGGCGTCCAACTCCTGTTGCTGCTGGCGCTGGTGTCGGTTTTCAACCCGCTGCGCAATCGCGTGCAGGCGGCAGTCGACTTTCTGTTCGCGCGCGACCGCTACGACTACCGCCGCACCGTGACTCGAGCGAGTCAGGCGCTCGTGTCGCTGCTCGATGTCGAAGCCATCGTGGCGCGCATTCTGCGGACGATTACCGACACGATCCACGTCGACTTCGGCGCGGTGTGGCTGCGCCTCGATGGCTCCGGCTACAACTTGCAGGCCGTCGCCGGCGCACTGGCTACGACGATGCTGCCGCAGCGGCTCGACCACCGCAGCCCGCTGGTGACACAGTTGGAAGACGAGCCACAGCGCGTGCTCACCGACGAGTCAGGCGAAGGTGACGTCGCCATCGCGTCAGAGCTCGGCCGTCTGCACACGACGTTGGTGGTACCGATGGCGTTCGAGCAGCGATTGGCTGGATTCGTGGCGCTGGGCCACAAAGAGTCTGGGGCCTTCTATTCCCGCGAAGATTTGGAATTGGTCCGCACGCTCGCCAATCAGGGCGCAGTCGCACTACAGAACGCGCGCTCGTACCGCGCGCTGGCGCAAGCGAACGCCGACTTGGTCGCCGCGCAGGCGCGGCTCATCCAAGCGGAACGCTTCGCCGCCATCGGCGAAGTGTCGGCCGCGGTCGCGCACGGCATCCGCAATCCGCTCGCCGGCATCAAGGCCGCCGCGCAGTTCGCCAACATGGAGCTGCCGGCCGATCACCCGCTGCGCGAGAACATCGCCGACGTGATCGGCGAGGCGGACAAGCTGGAGGCGCGCATCAAAGCCCTGCTCGACTTCGCAAAACCGTTCGAGCCGCGTCACGCGCCGTGTCGAATCCAGGATATCGTTGCGGCCGCGCTCGCCTCACTGCGCAGCCAGATTGGCACCAGCGGCATCACGGTCGTCGATCACATCGACGCCGCGCTGCCCGACGCTCAACTCGATCCGGCGCAGATCGAGGAAATGATGCTCGTGCTCCTCTCCAACGCCATCGAAGCGATGCCGGCCGGCGGCACACTCACCGTCATCGCCGCCCTGACAGCCGACGACCAGCACCTCCGCATCGAGGTGGCCGACACCGGTCGCGGCATTTCCCCCGAACAGATGCCGCGCTTGTTCAAGTTGTTCGCGACCACCAAGCCGGCCGGCACGGGCATCGGCTTGGCGGTGGCGAAAAAGATCGTCGAGCGCCACGGCGGCAGCATCAGCGCGGACAGCACTGCGGGACAGGGTTGCCGCTTCATCGTCGAGCTGCCGCTCATGCCGGAAGGAACGACCTGAACTCAGTTCGTGCGAATGAAGAAGTCGCCGCGCCTATTGTCTTCAGCCGTGTTGTCGCCGAGCGGCCCTTGCACACCCGGCGTGGCAGAGAAGTCGTCGTCAGTGCTACGGCGCAGAAACAAGCCGTAGCCTTTGTTCAGGTCCAGCGCGTTGCCGGACACCAGGTTGCCGTTGGTCGAATCCATGTTCATACCATCGCCGTCATTGCCGGCCGACAGGTTGTTCGTCAGCCGGTTGTTCTGCGGCGATCCACCCGAGCGATCCGAAGCCGTGCCACCTGCGCCTCCAATCTCACCACCGCCGATCTGGATGCCGGGACCAAAATTGTCGACGCTCTGATTGTCGATGAGTATGCTGTCAGTCGTCGTCGTCATCGTCAGACCGCCGGTGGCGTTTCCGGCGACGCGATTGCGCTCGATCTGCGCGTTCTGCGCGTTCGACACCACGACGCCGCCACCACCGTTGTCTAACGCAGCGCTGTCAGTGCACGAGGCTGCGGTGGCGCCATCGAACGCGAAGCCGTCAGCGCCGTTTTCCACCGCAGCGCTCTGCCACACCCGGACGGCGCTGCTGGCAACGCTGACGCCCGTGGTCTGATTGCGCCAGGCGCGGCTCTCCAGCAGTTGAGTCGAGGGGCCGGTCAACGCAAACCCACTCGCGCCGCCGATGGCCGTGAACCCGCGAATCACCACGTCGGGCGCCGTCACCGAGAGCACGGCGGACGTGCCATCGCCTTGCACGAAGGTCGTCGACGCATCGTCACCGCGCAGCTCGACCGTACGGTTGACGAGCACGTTTTCGCGATAGATCCCGGCGCGGATGGCGATCACCAATCGCCCGTCTTGGTTCCGGTCGGTGACATTGGCGATTGCCGCCTGAATCGTCGGCGCGTCGCTGCTCGGAACGACCGCGTCGGCGAGCGCGCGCGTGGTGCCGGCGCTGACCCGGTAGCGCAAGCTGGCGACAACCACGCCGTTGTGCTCGGCGCTGAGCACGCCCTCCGCCCCGTCGGAGCTGCCCGCTGCGACCCGAGCGATGACGCGCATGCCCGACGACGAGCGAAGCGTGACACTCGCACCGCCATGTCGCGGCCGCAGAACCTGCAGTGGTGCGGTCGCGTGCAATGAGACGGTGAATCCGGGCGGCGGATCGGTCGGGTTTCCCCAGCGATCGACTGGAATCAGATGGCAGCGCAGATACGTCGCTGGTCCGCTGGTACCCAGCAGTGCCGGTCGGCGCGCCTCCAGGTATTCGCGAAAGGCGACACGCACGGCGGGCTGCGCGTTCGCGAGCGCAACATCGATCGTCGGTGAGCTGCCGTCGAGCCGCAAGGCGAAGGGCCGCACGGCATCCGCGTGGGGTAACGACGCGAAACGAATCACTTGCTGCAACGTCGAGTTCGGTAGCGCCGGTACCGGACGGTCACGGATCAATTTGCTGAGGTCGCGCTCGGGATAGAATGGCAGCGCCGTGCTGATAGCGGGACCGCTGGGGATGTTGCCGCCAAAGAAGCCGGCGTCGAACGGCCCGGTGAGCGCCAGCGCGGTCAACGCGACCTTCAAGCCGCCGCGGCTCGCCGGCCCGCCGCTGCGAATCGCCACACTGCCGCGCGCCACGCCGCCGCTGAACACGGCCACGGCTCGCCCAATCGGCTCCAACTCGCCTACTTCGCGCGAATTGTCACTCGCACCGGAGGCATCCGCATTGGTCGGACCGATGAACCCGTCACCATCGAAGTCGGCAAAGACCGCAACGATGACGGGAATGCCGTCCATGTCGCTCGTGGCGAGCAGGTGCCCAAACGGTGCGCTGGAACTGATTGCACCATCGGACAGGAACACGGTGAACGGAATCTCGACGCCACCGCTGCCGCTTGCGCCCGCGACCCCAACCGGCCACGCGCTGCGCGGGCTTGCCGCCGCCGGCGGTGGAATCACGTCAGCCGCCGCAACCGAGCCGCTGCGGATCACCATATCGGTATCACCGATGGTCGCGGTGTCGATCACGTCGTCGGGCGTACCCACGACGCCATCCGGGCCGGGTAACACGAGCGGAAAGCCCGGTAGTATTTCATACGGCACGCCGCTCACCGGATCGACCGGATCGCCGGCGAACACCGCGCTCGCGGCGCGACCGAGTCGCGGCGTGGCGCACAGCGTCATCATCACCGCGGCAACTCTCAGCGTGCGGTTCATAGCGTGAAACGCAACCGGTTGCTGGCGAGCGGTTTCCCGTCGAAGGTAGCGACGATCTGCGCCGTGGCCTCGCCCGCCATGAACTGCGCCGGCAGCACCAGCGTGATCGCGCGCTCGCCAATGCTGATGACACCGGCATCGGGCGCCGGCTGGTTGAGGCCGGTGGGCGGATCGCCGGCGAGGTCGAAGCGGGCCGCTACTTCGCCTTGGGTCACGAGCACGTCGAGCGGCAGTGCGAGCTGCACCGTGTCGCCGAGACTGAAGTTGCCTTCGAGCGTGAGGGTGATCCGGCCGGCGGTCGAACGCACCGCGGTCGCTCGCATCAACGCGAGCCGCGGCTCGGTGGTACCGGCGCGCAACGGCACCGCCGCGGCCATCAGGATGGCGACCATGAGTGCCAGCGATTTGCACCTTTGCTGCATCATCGTACGAGCGCTCTCATCCCCAGGATTCCGAAGCAAGAGCGAGTCCAAAGCGATCGCGGCGGGCGCATTCAAAGGTGAAGCGAGCGGAGGTTCGAGTAGGCCGCGTGAGATTCCCTGAGCTGCGACGCGCGCAGTGTAGCGACGGGTCCGGCAAACCGCAACGCCGCTGCGGCCTGTGCGGGTCTTGCCCCAGCGGCCGGTGCGGCTTCTGCCCCAGCCCGGGCACTCGGAGTTGGTGGGCGCACCGATCGACACGCACCGAGTCGGTTGGCAAGCGCCTTGCGTTGCCCATGGAGCAGCGCGCGATCACGCGACGCAAAAAAAACCGAAGGAGGTAGCGCATGACGCAGTGGAGTACGAAAGCAATGGCAGCGGGGCTGTTGAGCATCGGAGTGCTCGCCGGAACCTTGGTGACGGTTCCCGCCGCTCAGGCAAAGTCGAAGGGTAAGGGCACGCCCAGCGCGAGTGTCGATACCGATCACGATGGGTTGCCCGACGCGCTGGAGAAGAAGCTGGGAACCAACCCGAACAAGGCCGACAGCGACGGCGACGGACTCAGTGACGGCACCGAAGTGATGCTGCTGCACACCGACCCGTTGGACATAGATACCGACAACGACGGCTTGTCGGACGGCGAAGAGATCGAGATGCACTGCAACCCACTCGATCCGGACACTGACGACGACGGCATCGTCGACGGCGCCGACGACGATCCGCTCACCGACGACAACGGCGTCGATCAGTCAGCGGACCAGCACGGCGGACACGGCCGCGACGACGCTTCCGGTCATCACTAACCGAGCGGCGGTGGACGTCCACCCGCGAGCGGGACTGTCCGAACTTCGGGCGGTCCCGCCCTTCCTACAAGTTCAATTCGCCCACATCGATGCGGTGCTTCAACGCCGCATCGAGCCGCACATAGCTGCGCGCGCGGTCATCGCGGAAGTAGAGTGCGTCGGCAATGCGTTCCGGGTCATAGCCTTCGTCTTGCAGCCGCATCTTCGTGTGTTTGAGCGTGCCCGTGACATCCATCGCGGAGGCGAGCCGCACGAATAGCGGGCGCGCGTAAGCCGGCAAGGTTCGCTCCGCGAACGAGTAGTACGCCGCCGGATCGAACGGCGCACCGGGCGCAAGAACCACCAGTGCCATGCCGGCGCGGCCTTCAGTGCCGGGAACGTTCACGCCGTACACGGCCGTCTCGCTGACACCGGGCGCGCCATTGAGCAGTTCGGCGACTTCCTGCGTCGCGACGTTCTCGCCCTTCCAGCGAAACGTGTCGCCAATGCGATCGACGAAGTAGTAGTAGCCGGCCCGGTCACGCCGCAGCAGATCGCCAGTGCGCACGTACTGATCGTTCTTCGCGAAACAGTCGCGGACGATCTTCTGCTCGTTGTGCGCTTTGCTAACGTAGCCGTCGAAACTCATCATCGTCTGCTTTCCGATGATGCTGAGCAGCTCGCCAATCTCACCGGGACGACACTCGATCATGAAGCCATCGGCGCCGCGCACTGGCGCGCCCCGTTCCGCGTCGTAGCGCACCAGTTTCAGTTGCTGATGCGTGAACGGCGCGGAGCGGCCGACCGATCCGACCCGGCCACGGCGATTCATCAGGCTCAAATTCGCTTCGGTCTGCCCGTAGGTCTCAATGATGCGCGGAATGCCGAAGCGCTCCATGAACTGGCGCCAAATGTCGGGCCGCAAACCCGGTCCGGACGCGACGCGAATGGCGTGTTGGCGGTCGCGCGGACTGGACGGCTGGCGCAGCAGGTAGCGACACAGCTCGCCGACGTACATGAAGTGAGTCGCGCGATGACGCTGCACATCATCGAGAAAATGGCTGGCCGAAAACCGGCGGCGCGAGGCGAATGCCGAGCCGTTGTGAAACGCCGGCGCGAAGCCGACGAAATTCGAGTAGCCGTGATAGAGCGGCGTCGGCGCATACGAGCAATCGTCCGGCTGCAGGCCGAGCACAATCTTGAGCGAGTTGCCGCCCATGGTGAAACGCGAATGGCGGATGATCGTCGGCTTGGGAAAGCCGGTGGTGCCCGAGGTGTAGATGTAGAGCATCACATCGGACACTTTCACGTCGGGGATGTCCGGCTCCGCGTCGCCGGCATCGGCAAGCGCTTCGGGCAATGACCGGAACGGCGTGCCGCGCAGGTCCTCTAGCGGCGCATCGGCGTAGACGACGAAGCCTTCGAGTGGCCCGAGCTCACGCAGCGCCGGCCAGCAGACCGCATCGGCGAGCACGATGCGCGCAGTCGAACTCTGCAGCACGTGGGCAAGCGCGGCGCCACGCAGGTTGGTGTTGATCAACGCGCCGATGCTGCCAAGCTTCGCCATCGCGCCTTCGGCCATCAGCATCGCCGGCGAGTTCTCCATCATGATGGCGACCGCGCCACCACGCGCGACGCCGGCACGCTTCACAAGGTTGGCGCAGCGATTCACCCCCGCGTTGTAGGCCCCGTAAGTGACGATCTCGTCGTCCTCGAAGCGCAGGAGCACGCGGTCGGGGATGGTCTCCGCCTGTTCCCTCATGAGGTAGCCGCAGGTGCGGAAGCCCGCCGCGCCGGCCTGCTTCAGCGCATCGCCAATGCGCTTGTAGTGCGGGAGTTCGCGCAAGTCTTCGATCAATGTAACGATGCGGGAGAGCAGATCCATGACCGCGCGTCTCTTACGGTGTGCGCGCCCACATGGTCAAGCGCGTGCAGCACCGCTGCGGCAGCGCGGCGGCGGCCGCGATTCACAACGTCAGCGGTGCGCGCCGGGGGATGGGGCGGCCAATTGCCATCAGGAACATCACGCTCTTGCCCGCAGCGTGCGGCGAAAAGAAGTCGACCACATCGTCATCGAAGAACGTGAGGCCGGTGGCACCGATGCCGAGCGCGAACGACGCGAGATACGCCTTGCCACCGCCGATCGCCGCTTCCAGTTGCGCGGCGCGATAGCCCCGGTCGCCGAAACGCGCGAGCACCGATCGCAAATCGACGAGCCAGTAGAGATTCACCGCCGCATCGGCTGCCAGCGGTTGGCTGAGATCGAGCTGACCCGCGTCGCGACGGAAGTCGCCTGCCCGCAGGAGTGCGAGCGCGTCGCGGTCGCGATCGAACACGTACGCACCCGGCGCGAGCCCATCGACGGCGTTGACGATGAGATACACCTCGCTCAGCGTGGTGCCGGGCTCCAAAAAGTCGGCGACGACGCCGCGTGTAATCGTGCGCAACAGAGTGGAGAGCGGAGCGAATCCGATCGCGTCGTGCGCGAACTCCCGCGTCGAGCCGCGCCGCAGGATGACTTTCTCGATGGGCTCCGCGGATGCGGCGAGTGACGGCACGAGCGAAACGTGCGCGCCGGCCGAGGTGAACCGCGGCAATGGCGCCAATGCGCCTCGCCATGCCGCGACATCGTCGACAGACGCGAGCGACGACGCCGCGTGCACCGCCCGAATCGCAGGGTACTCCACTTCACGCGACGACAGCGGCACCGTCTCCAACTCGAGCGGAACGACCGGTGGGGTCGCGGGCGCTGACCCAGCGCCGCGGCTGAGCGCAACCAGAGCGAGCGTCACTTCGCGCTCATCGTCAAGATCCAGCAGTTGGTTGAGCTGTTCGTCGACGAAGCCGAGGACAAGGTGCGCCGGCAGATCGCGCGCGGCCGCCACCGCGAACAGGTTGGCGAGCAGTGTGCCGCTGTCCCAAAAGCAGTGGCGATAGGTCCGCGCCTGATACTTCCAGGCGTTGCGCCAGAACGTACTGGTACACGCGATGATCGCGGGTGCGGCGGCGATGGCCGGTTGGTTGCCGCTGGCGCTGACGACCGCCGCGCGAAAATCGCCCGCCCGCAATTGGCGCAGCGCGAAATCGTGCGGACTGAAATGATAGACGCCGGCGGTCAGCTCGGGCAGCTCACCGCAAATGAGGTACAGATCGATATGATGCAGATTGCCGGTACACGCCTGCGCGCGGAAAAACACTTCACGGCCGGGATACGAGCGGCGCCGCAAGACGCCGGCGGTGAAGTGGAACACAGGCGCCAGCGTCGCGAGATCGAGCTCCCGGCCGTCGCTATCCACGGGAGGATCATCCGCGATCGTCTCGAGCGCCGAGCGCCGCGACGTCGCGAAGTCGCGCGGCAACGGGATCGGCGGCAGCTGCGGATACACCTTGAATGGCAGCGGCATAATGTCCCACTCGAGCATGTGCCGTGAGCGACGCACGCTGGCTACCGAATGCTTGGTGGCCTCGTGGTACGCCCATGCTGCGGTGTGCACTACGGCCGCGTGCTCCCGATCATCCACGACGCGAGCTTACACCGTTCGCACATACCCGAACAGCCGCCGCAGGCTGCTCGGAATTGGGACGCGTCAGGCGGCGACAGCTTGCTTCAGGTTCGGGCTCAACGGAAGCCAGACGCGGAAGTTGGATCCCTGCCCCACTGTGCTTTCAACGCTGACGTGACCACCGAGCAACTCCAACAACCGGCGCACAATGTGAAGCCCCAAGCCGACGCCGCCAAAGCGACGCGTCGCCGAACCGTCGCCCTGGCGGAAGGGCTCGAAAATGATCGCCACCGTCTCCGGCGCGATGCCGATGCCGGTATCGCTCACCGCGACCTCGATGCCATCCGCCTGCGGCTGGATGTCGACCGTTACCCCGCCCTGCTCGGTGAACTTGAAGGCGTTGAGGATCAGGTTCTTGAGGACGACTTTCAGCTTCGCTGGGTCGCTGTGGAGCACCGGCAGATCGGGGGCCATGCGCCACTGGCAGTAGAGCCCGTTGCGCGTGCCCACCTCGCGGGTCTCGGCGTCCAGCTCGGCCGCCAGCGAGTGCAGGCTGATCGTCCGCAGATCAAGCGACAGGCGCCCGGCGTCGAGGCGGCTGAGGTCCAACGTGTCGCTGACCAGCGTCAGCAGCTCGGCCGTGCTCTTTTGGATGCGCTGCAGGCTGTCGGCTTGATCCGGACTGAGGCTGCCAAACACGCCCTCGAGCAGCAGCTCGTTGTACCCCGTGATGATGTTCAGCGGCGTGCGGAGTTCGTGCGACATGGTGGCTACGAATTCTGATTTCAGGCGATCCGCTCGCTTGAGCTCTTCGACGAGCCGCGCGTTCTCGATCGCCAGCGACGCCACATGGGCGATGCCGCGAGCCAGCTGCTCTTGTCGCGGCGTCGGCCCCGCGCAGTCATCACTCTGGCAAGCGACGAGGACTCCCACGATCTCGCGGCCCCGGCGCAGAGCGCCGTAGAGGGCCGCATGGACACCGGCCTCCCGCTGCAACGCCGCCAGCGGGAGCGGCTGGGCCGCCGCGGTCGATAGCAGCGCGACGTCATCGCCAGCGAGCGCGTCCACCACCGCCGCTCGGGTGAGTTTGGGAAACGCCACTCCTGCGCTGCCCTTCATCGCATGACACGCCGACATCTCCACGAACGAGTCCTCCGCGGGCCGCCACATCAACACGTGGCTCGCGCTACACCCGAGTGTATCCACTGTGACACGACAGAGGAGATCGAGGAGGAGCGGTGTATCGAGCACTGCGATCAACTCCCGCCCGACGCTGGCAAGCGCCGCCGCGACTTCCGCTTGCTCCCGTTGTCCTTGGTACATCTCCGCGGCATCGATCGCCACCGCCAGCTGGCGCGCGATCCCCTCGCAGAGCGTCACTTGATCCGCATCAAACGCGCGGCCGGCGCCAGCGTGCGCGGCGACCAACGTACCGAGGTGCCGGCCATGGACGCGCATCGGCACGGCCACCAAGGCTGTGATGCCGAAGCGTTGCCACAGCGCGGCCGGTACCCACGACTGCGCAACCATCTCATTCAACACCAGCGTCTGCCCGTGGCCGAGCGCGCGAGTCACCGGCTGATCGCGCTGAAATCGCAGCGCCGTCAAGTCGGCGAGTTGGTCCGGCGGCACACCGCAATGGGCACGGAGCCCGACGGTATTCGTGATGGGATCAGTGAAGAACGTGGCCACGCGGTCACACGGCAACACCGCGGCCGTGCATCGCTGCACTCGGTTGATCAACTCATCGAGATCCAACGTGCCGCTGATGTCACTCGCGATTTCGAGCAACACGCCCGCGCGCTGCTGCGCCCGCTTGCGCTCGGTGACGTCGCGGGCGATGCCCTCGACCCCGACGGGTTGACGATCGCGATAAACCAAGCGCGTGTTCACTTCGACGGTGACCCGGCGACCGGCTTTGGTGATGAGATCGATCTCGTAGGCCGGAGGCTTCTCGCCCGCCAACTGACGGGCGATGGTCTGTAGCGCGAGCGGCAGATGCTCGGGGGTAATGATCTGCGTGATATTCAACCCGATCACCTCTTGTCGACGGTAGCCACTGATGCGTTCGGCGGCTTGATTGATCGATGTGAAGTTGCCCGCCAGATCGTGTGTATAAACAATGTCGTTCGCGTTCTCGACCAGCTCGCGGTAGCGCTCTTCGCTCACGCGCAGCGCCAGCTCCGCACGCTGGCGCGCGCGCCGGATCTCCGTGTCGCGCAACTCACGCGCCACCGCCGGCAACAGGCGGCCCAAATTGGCCTTGTCGATGAAGTCGCGGGCACCTGCCTCCATCGCCGCGATCGCCAGACGCTCGTCGATCATGCCCGAGACGATGATGCAGGGCACATCAACCCCACTGCGGGTCACGACCCGCAGCGCCTCGGGCGCATCGAAGTTGGGCATGCGGTGATCGACCACGATGAGATCCCACGGTTGGCGGGTGACGGCCGCTTCCATCGCCGCCGCCGTATCCATCCGCTCATAGATGACGTCGTAGCCGCCACGCCGCAATTCGCGCAACGACAACTCCACGTCGTCGTCGGAATCCTCGGCGAACAACACCCGCAGCGGTCGCGCGGCACGCAGCCCGCGCGGTACCGCGGCCGGCGGCTCCGCAACGCGGCCGGCATCCAATACACCGGCTCGCTCAATCGATCGTCGTGTCGAGGCTGGGTGCACACTGATCGCCGCAGCAAGTGACGCGCCATGAGGCCAGCGGAATGTTGGGAGTGCGGCGGCGTGAAAAGTCAGAGCGGCTTGCTCCCATCGGCAGGCCAGGTACGCGCTGCTTCGCTGCGGCAAATTTGGCGATCCACACAACATCGTCATCCAGCTGTCATCGCAGCCGTGTTCGCGGCGTGGCCGCCGCATGGCGATTTCATGTATGATTGCACCGATGGCGAAAGCTCAACGCTGCTTGATGTGCGGCGACGTGATGTATCATCTGACCAGTCTCGGCGGAGCGGTCGATGATCAATGGCCAGAGCGTCGTGCCGATGCGCGGTTCGGGACGATCCTGGTGTGTCCCCACTGCGAAGCCGAACACGTCACGACGATCGACAACACCCCCGGCGCGGCCGGCGTCCTGCGCGTTCGCGCGCTGAAGCCCCGCGATTGAAGCTTCGGCTCGGCCCCTCGATACGCAGCCTTCGGCTTCTACTCGGGACTGCGACTCGGGGAAGCGGAACTTTTCGGGAGCCCAACCGCAGGGCTGAATCGCGAGAGTACCGCGCTACAGCTTGGCGATGATGCGGTCGCCGAACTCGTGCAAGCCCTTCGATAGGCCGTCTTGATCGAAACCGGGCGGCGGGATCGTCAGCCGCGTGATGCCCATATCCTGATAGCGGCGCACGGCATCGACATCCAACTTTGGTCCGGCGCCGGTGGTCAGCTCGATGGTCTCGGGCTTGCGGCCGATCTTGGCGCATTCGTCGCGCAGGATGGCGAACAGCCTGGTCAGCGTCTCGCGATCGCCACGAGCGGGAAAAAACCCGTCGCCAAAGCGCGCGGCACGGCGCGCGGCGCCGTCGGCATGACCGCCGACGATGATCGGCACACCCGGCTGCTGCACCGGTTTCGGATTCGACTCCACGGCAGCCCACTTGTAGTACTTGCCGGCGAACGGCTTCGCTTCGGGCTGCCACAAGGAACGGATCGCGCGGATCGACTCGGTCGTGCGCCCCGCCCGTTCCTTGAACGGCACGCCCACCGCATCGAACTCCTCTTCCAGCCAGCCGATGCCAACGCCAAGCAGCGCGCGACCGTTGGAGAGCACGTCGAGCGTGGCCATCTCTTTGGCGACATACACCGGGTGCCGCTGCGGGAGGATCATCACGCCGGTGCCGAGCCGCAACTTCTTCGTCACCGCGGCGGCAAACGCAAGCGGCAGCACCGGATCGGGAATCGGTGAGTTCTCCGGCCCGGGAATCTTGCCGCTCGAACTGTACGGATACGGCGACTGGTAGCCGACCGGGATGACGACGTGCTCGACAGTCCAGATCGATTCGACGCCGACTTCCTCCGCCGTGCGCGCGAGGTGAGCCAGGTTTTCCGGAAACATGAACGGTCCCGCATTGGCGAACATGATACCGAATTTCATCCAACCCTCCCGTCGCAGACTCTAGCGCGCGAGCGATTTCAGTACGGCGAGAGACGGCGCGAAAAACGTTGCGCCCGACACCGCCTGCGTGAAGTTCATCAAATGATCGTAACGCCCGTCCCCGCTCGTGCCCATCATGCGGCCGAGCATCTTCTCGGTTGTGTCGAGCGTCTTGGTGTAGGCCAGGAAGAACAACCCCGCTTCGGACACCGTGCCGTACGGGAAGCTATGACGCACGATCTCCAGCTCTTCGCCATCCTCTTCAATGACCACCCGGGCGATGTGCGCGCTCGCCGGCTTGACCAAGTCGGACAGTTCTTTGCTGTCCTTCTTCCGCCGACCGATGACACCCTCTTGCGCGGCCTGCGGCACCTCGACCCACTTCTTGAGATTGTGGACGTAGCGCTGCGTGAACACAAAGCTGCCACCGGCGAAGGCGCGATCCTCGGCGCCGATCAACGCTACCGCGGCACGCGCCTTGCCCTTCGGATTTTCGGTGCCGTCGATGAAGCCGGTCAGATCGCGGCCGTCGAGGTAGCGAAAGCCGTGCACCTCATCCATCACTTCGACGCGATCACCCAATTGCACCGCGATGCGCTGCGCCAGCTCGAAATTGAGATCGGGGCGCTTCGAGAGAATGTGACAGAGTAGATCACCGCCGGTCTTCGGCGCAGTGCGACCTCCAGCGCTGAGCGGTTTGAACGGCCGCAGTCCGACGGGTCGTTTGCCGGGCGAGATGACGTCCCACATTTCGGGACCGAAGCTGATGTTGCAAACCAGCTTCGCGCGCCGATCGAGCGCGCCGACCTTGTTGATCAGCGCCGGAACGCTAGCAGCGATCCGCGCCACCTCACGACCGTTGGTCGCGCCGTCGCGCACGCGCCAAATTACAAACTGCGCATGTGGACTCGGTTCGGGAATAATTCCAGATTGGGGTTGCGGCATTTGAGATCTCCTTTGTTCTGCTCCGTCCCCCAGCGGAAGCGGGGACCCTAGTGCCCTTCGGCGCGAAACTTCTCCAACCACTTGCGCCCAGACTCGGCGTCCTCGTTGCCCGGCACGTGCAAGCCACGATCGACCGCCGGCCGTGCGCGCCTAAGCTCCTTCTGTTCGTTCTCTTGCAGCTTGAGCGCGCACGCGTTGTACGGCATCTCCAGCTCTTCGAGCATGGTGGAGGCCTTCCAGCCGTTGGGAGTCTGGGCGGTGTAGAGATCAATCATGACAGTCCCCTCAATGTCGCGTACTTGTCCGAAGCGCAGCGCAAACGCAACCGGCGCGTAACGTCTACCGACAGTTAGCCCTGATTTGACAGAAGGTTCACCGCCGAGAACGCGGAGAGCGCCGAGAGCGAGCGTAAGGTCCGCTGCGCGCAGACCAAATCGACGTTGGGTCTGGCTTCGGGCATCCGTCGCTGCGGCTCTGCGGCTCTGCGTGAGCTTCTTCTTTCTTCGGATTGGTATTAGATTCACCCGATGCGCGTCTCGCTCGAACTCGCCCTCGATCTCGACCATGCCGACGATGCCGCGGCGCAGCGTCGGCTGACGGCGCGAAAGCTTTGTCGGCCGGAGGCGACGATCACTGCGGTGCGCGTGCGCAAGCGATCGCTCGACGCGCGACATGTGCCGGTCACGGTCCATCTCCAAGTCGACGTCTACTGCGACGAGCCCGTACCCGAGGAGGAACTGCCGCGGCCGAGCTATCGCACGGTGAGCGGCGACCGCTCGGTGGTGATCGTCGGCTGCGGGCCGGCGGGGATGTTTGCGGCGTTACGGCTGATCGATCTAGGCATCAAACCGATCGTACTCGAACGCGGCAAGGATGTCCGCGCCCGGCGGCACGATCTCGCCGCGATTCAACGCCACGGCATCGTCGATCCCGATAGCAACTACTGCTTCGGCGAAGGCGGCGCCGGCACCTACTCCGACGGCAAGCTCTACACCCGTGCCACCAAGCGCGGCAGCGTCGATGCCGTGCTGCGCACACTAGTGGCGCACGGCGCACCGCCGGATATCTTGATCGACGCGCATCCGCACATCGGTTCAAACAAACTGCCTACCGTCGTCACCGCGCTGCGCGACAGCATCCTGCAGGCCGGTGGAGAGATTCGATTCGGAGCTCGTGTGACCGACCTGGTCATCGATGCGCACCAACGCCTGCGTGGCGTCGTCACCGCCGGCAACGACGAGATCATCGCCAACGCCGTCATCCTCGCCACCGGGCACTCAGCGCGCGACATTTTCGCGCTGCTGGCCACTCGCGCGGTTCGTATCGAAGCCAAGCCATTCGCCATGGGTGTGCGCGTCGAGCACCCGCAACCGTTGATCGACGGACTGCAATATCATGGCGCGCCCGATCCACGGCTGCCCGCCGCGAGCTATCGGCTGGCGACCACCATCGGCGAGCGCGGCGTCTTCTCCTTTTGTATGTGCCCCGGCGGCTTCATCGTTCCCGCCGCAACGCAGCCGGATGAAGTCGTGGTCAATGGGATGAGCCTGTCGCGCCGCGATTCACCGTTCGCCAACTCGGGCGTTGTCGTCTCGGTCGAAGCCGCCGACCTCGACGCGTACCGCCTCCACGGCGCGCTGGCGGGCATGCACTATCAGCACGCGCTGGAGACAGCGGCGGCGACAGCTGGTGGAGGCCAGCAACGCGCCCCGGCGCAACGGCTCACCGATTTCCTCGCCGGCCACCAGTCAGCCACCTTGCCGGCGACCAGCTACCACCCGGGCATCACCGCCGCGTCGCTGCACACGCTGCTGCCATCGCAATTGGTGCAACGGCTCCAAGACGGGTTCAAACGTTTCGGTGCATCGATGCGCGGCTACGTCACCGAGGAAGCGGTGCTGGTCGGCGTCGAGACCCGCACCAGCTCGCCGGTGCGCATCCCGCGCGACGCGGATTCGCTGCAGCATCCCGAGATCGCCGCGCTCTACCCGTGCGGCGAGGGTGCCGGCTACGCCGGCGGCATCGTCTCGGCTGCGCTCGATGGCATCCGCGTTGCCGACGCCTGCGCCGCCGGCGCGCGTTGATCTCGATGCCTCACTTGCGATCAGCGGCAGTGATCGACTAAGAGTCGCCACGCCGTACGGCGGTGCCAACCAGTGGAGGATGAGATGATGCGAAGCGACCTGAAGCCTTGCGCGCCGCAACCACGAGTAGTGCATGGTCTCACACTCGCGATACTACTCGTCGGCTGCGGCGGCCACGAGTTCGTGACGCGCACCGCAGCGGGACAACCAGCGTGCGTGATTCGCAATGTCCGCGTCTTCGATGCGCCGCGCGCGGCGTTGCTTGATGGGCTGCGTGACGTGATCGTGCGCGACGGCCGCATCGCCGCGGTCGCGGCGCCGGGCGTCGCCGCGCCGGGACTCGTCGAGGTTGACGGTCATGGCGGGACGCTGCTGCCGGGTCTGGTCGACGTTCACACGCATACCGGCGGCGGGTCCAGCCCACCGTGGCACACAGCACTGCCGGCTCAAGAAGAAAACCTCGGCGCGTTCCTCTATGCTGGAGTCACCACCGTCCTCGATGCCGGGGCGCTCACGCCGGCGATCTTCCAACTGCGCGACCGCGTGCGCTCGGGCGCCGTCCTGGGACCGCACTTGTACGCCGCCGGGCCGATGTTCACCGGCCCGAGCGGCCATCCGGTTGGACTCATGCGCACCAACTTGCCGTTCTGGATTCGCTGGTACGTGCTACCGCGGATCGCGCGCGAGGTCGGGACACCCGACGCCGCGCGCCAGGCGGTGGCCGATCTCCTTCCTGATCATCCCGACGTCATCAAGGTCGCCGTCGACGACCTCGTGCCCGGCGAGCCGCGCATCGACACCGCCGTGATCGCCGCTATCGTCGCCCGCGCGCATGAGAGCCAGGTGCGCGTCGTCGCGCACATCGGCCAGTCGCGCGATGCCGTCGATTCCGTCGGCGCCGGCGTCGATGCGCTCATGCACGACGTCTACACCGAACAGATTACTGACGACGCGGTGGCGAAGATCGCGGCGGCGCATGTTCCCGTCGTCGCCACCGTCGGCATCTGGGATGCCGTCGAGCAACTCGGGACGCTGCGCCCCGAAAGCGTTTCGCCGCTCACGCGGGAGATCGCGCAACCCGCAGTGCTCGCCGCCCTTGCGGCGTTCCCCAGTGATGGCGAGCGCGAGCACACCACGACAATGACTCAGCCCATACGCGCGGGACACGCGGCACGGCGTGCGAACGTCGCCAAGCTGCGGGCGGCCGGGGTCACGATCCTAGTCGGCAGCGATGCCGCGAACGCCGGTCAGTTCCCCGGCGCCAGTCTCCATGACGAGTTGGCGAAGCTGGTCGAGTCGGGGATGACACCGGGCGAGGCGCTGCGCGCCGCCACCGTCGAGAACGCGCAATTCCTCGCCGGCCCACACGCCGACTTCGGCGCGGTGGCAGAAGGACAACGCGCCGATCTCGTCTTGGTCGAAGGCGACCCGACCGCCGACATCGCCGCGACGCAACGCATTACCCGCGTGTGGCTCGACGGCGTCGAGCTGCTCCGTCACGCGCGCCCGGCACAGTGAGGCTTCGGTGACGTTAGGTGCGCGTAAGCTGGCCCTCGATACGATCGCTTCGCGATCTACCCGGGGCAAACGGATTTTCCAACACCGTGACCAACAACCGTTTCCCCGAGTAGCGGCATCGAGTAGAAGCCGAAGGCTTCGTATCGAGAGGCCGCGTATCGAGGGGCCACTTCTCATACCCCCAACAGCCAAAGCCGGCAGGAGCAGGCCGATGAATCAGATGGATCAATGGATTGAGTCAACCCTCACCCATCTCACGCTCGACGAGAAGGCTCTCCTACTCGGCGGTGTCGATTTCGGGCACACCCGCGCTATCGAACGGCTCGGCGTGCCCTCGATCAAGATGACCGACGGACCGAACGGTGCGCGCGGCAATCCCGACGGCACCGCCACTGCCGTGTGCTTCCCGGTCGGCACCGCGTTGGCGGCAACGTGGAACGTCGAGTTGCTTGGTGAAGTCGGGGCAGCGCTCGCCGACGAAGCGAAGACCAAGGGTGCGCAGATCTTGCTCGGCCCGACAGTCAACATCCATCGCTCGCCGCTCGCCGGACGCAACTTCGAGTGTTACTCCGAAGATCCGCACCTCACCGCGCGCATCGCCGTCGCCTACATCCGCGGACTGCAAGCCCGCAACGTCGGCGCCTGCATCAAACACTTCGTCTGCAACGACTCGGAGTTCGAACGCCACTCGATCAGCTCGCAAGTGGGCGAGCGCGCGCTGCGCGAGATCTACCTCGCGCCGTTCGAGGCCGCGGTGGCCGAGGCCGAACCGTGGTCGGTGATGGCGGCGTACAACCGCATCAACGGAATCTTCGCCTGCGCCAATCGGCGTCTGCTCATCGACATCCTCAAACGCGAGTGGAAGTTCGCCGGTCTGGTGATTTCCGATTGGCTCGCGGTGCAAGACACGGTCGAGACCGCCAGCGCCGGCACTGATTTGGAGATGCCGGGCCCACCGCGGTTCTACGGACGCGCGTTGGCGGCGGCGGTACAGCGTGGCGAAGTGCCTGAGTCGGCCGTCGACGACAAGGTCCGCCGCCTGCTGCGAGTCATCTGGCTCTCGGGCCGGCGCGAACAGCCGGAGGAAATCGCCGAGCATGCCGTCGATCGCCCGGAGCACCGCGCATTGGCGCGCCGAGTCGCCGCCGAAGGCATGGTCCTGCTCAAGAACGAGCAAGCGACGCTGCCGCTCGCTATCGCGAAGCTGCGCACGCTCGCGGTGATCGGACCCAATGCCCGCGTCGGCGTCATTCAAGGCGGCGGCAGCTCGATCGTGCGGCCGCACTACGCCGTGCATCCGCTCGCGGCGTTGCGAGAACGCTGCGGCGAACGGGTGAACGTCATTCATGCGGCGGGCTGTCGCATCGACCGTTACTGCCCGCGCCCAGAAGCCGCCTTCTTTCAACCACTCGATGACGGTCGCGGGCTGCGCATCGAATACTTCGACAGCGACGATCTCAGCGGTCCCGTCGTCGCCAGCCGCACTGTGCGCGGCGTGACCTGGGCGTGGTTCGATCCGCTCCCCGGCCTGTCCGCGCCGAATCGATTCTCGGCGCGCTGGATGGGCACGATCGTGCCGGCGCACAGCGGGCGTTACGTGTTCGGGCTCAGCGCGATCGGTCGCTGCCGCATGTTCATCGACGGCGCGGCGGTGCTCGACAACTGGAGCGATCCGCAACCGGGAGAGTTGTTCTTCGGGCGCAGCTCGCGCGAAGTCAGAGCCGGCGTTGATCTGATCGTGGGAAAACCCGCGGCGGTGGTGATCGAGTACAGCTCGCAGGGACCGGGGCTCGCCGCGATTCGCTTCGGCGTGGTGCCACCGGAGGCCAGCGATCTGATGGCGGAGGCGGTCAACGCCGCGGCCAGCGCGGATGCCGCGATCGTGATCGTTGGCACTGACGGCGATTGGGAAACCGAGGGCAGCGACCGCGTCGACATGCACCTGCCCGGCCGGCAGAACGAACTGATCGAGCGCGTCGCCGCCGCCAATCGAAACACCGTCGTCGTGCTCAACACCGGGAGCCCGGTGACGATGGACTGGCGCGCGCGCGTGCCGGCGGTGGTACAAGCATGGTTCCCCGGCCAAGAGTTCGGCAACGCGCTGGCCGACGTATTGTTCGGCGACGTCGATCCGGGCGGACGCCTGCCGACAACGTTCCCGCGGCGTCTGCAAGATAACCCGGCTTTCATCAACTACCCCGGCGAAAACGGCGAGGTCGTCTACGGCGAGGGCATCTTCGTCGGCTATCGCTACTACGACACCAAGGAGATCACGCCCCTGTTCCCATTCGGCCACGGGCTGTCGTACACGACGTTCGCGTACAGCGACGCAGCGACAGCGCACCTCGACGGCGCGGTCGAAGTAACGGTGACAGTTGCCAACGTCGGCGAGCGGACGGGCACCGAGGTCGTGCAGCTGTACGTACGCGATCGGGAGGCCAGTCTGGCGCGGCCGGACAAGGAGTTGAAGGCGTTCGCCAAGATCGCGTTGCGAGCAGGAGAGCGCACGACAGTGCGATTCCGCTTCGGCCAGCGCGCCTTTGCGTTCTACGATCCAGCGCGCGCAAACCCGAAATGGATCGCCGAGCCCGGCGAGTTCGAATTCCTCATCGGCTCGTCGAGTCGCAACATCCACGCGGTGGTCCCGTTCGCGCTGAGCGAGACGATCACGGCGGACGTTTCGGATGTGTCATCCTGAGCCGCCTCGCGCCGCCACCCGCACCTTGATTCAAATTTCAATGGCTGGCCCCGAGCCTCTCCCCGTGGCCCGATCTCGCCAAGAAATAGTGCGCCCGCGTGCGCGCCGCTCCCGGGCGAGCGGTTCGTAGTCCGACTCACGTCCGCTTCACGGTGTCACCAGGACTTACAACCCCTGTGGCGATGTCGGAAACGGGGCAGGTAAGCCCCTCGCGGTAGCCGTTTTTCGGACGAAGGGCCACCGCATCAGTAGATTGCACCGGTCGGCCCGAGGGACGTGTGGCTGCTCACCTGCCGGTGGAGGTCGGAACGCACAATCTCGAGTTTTGGGCCGCCCCGGGTGAGGATGCGCGTCAGAACGGCTGGCCACGTCTCGCTTCGAAGTTTGACGGCCTCTTTCACCTTAGGCAGAGTTCGCCCCAGTGGCGCTGAACTCTCCATACCTGTTACTACCTGCCTCAACTGAGGGAGAAGCCCCGCGAAGCCAAGGCGGATGGGACACTCGACCAGTGCATCGCGAACAGTTCTCTGTGCCTCACGATGAAGCCGCAGATGGCAGCGGAGAAGCGACCTCCGAAGCGGGCGAGACGCATGAAGCGGACGGCTGAACTGAGACGACATACGCGAGGCCGCAGCGGCGGACGCGCTGGGGGATCGGGGTACGACTATCAGGATCTCTACGTCGCCCTTCACCTCGCCGAGCTCCTCATGGGCGCTCGTGACCCGCTCGTCGAGGTTCTATGGGAGAAGAAGGCGCTTGACCCCGGCGATCCGACCGGCCGGGCGGAGGCTGTTCACGTCGATGATCTGATCCTCGCACGACAGAGCGGCTCTTGGACGTATGTTCAACTGAAGGAGACCGCACCGCGCGGGGGATGGTCGGTTCGTAAGTTTGTCCAAAGCGGAATTGCGGACCAGTTCTGGCGGCAGTGGACGACACGACCCCTGGAGCAGCGCAACCGGGTGACGGTCCTCCTCGCAACGAATGGCGATGTCGCCTCGCTCCGGGACCTTATCGACGTCGCGCAGCGGGCACGCACACCGGCCGAACTCGTGAGCGAGGAAGGTGCGGCGCTCACGGCACCGAGTGTGGCCCTCATCGCTGACGCGCTCTCGCTCCCGGCCACGAGTATTGAGCTCCTCTCGTACTTGAAAGCGATCGATGTGGTGCAGTTGCCGAGCGCCGTCGACCTCGATGCCTGGATTACGCAGCGACTCGTGGCGTTCGGCGAGAAGGCACCCGCGATCACGGATCGCCTCGTCCGCCTCATCGCAGAGAGTAAGCACAGCGGCGCGTCCGCGAGATCCTCATACACGCGACAGACGCTCATCGACCGCCTCCTCAAAGACGGCCTTGCCGCCGACGATCTCATTTCCGCCGGTGTCGTTCGCGCCGCGCCGGTGACGTCGGCGGCAGCGTGGGTGAGTCATCGCGCGGAGATCGTTAAGCAGTTCCGGCGCTTTCGACTCTACGGCCTCAATATCGCGAAGCCTGTCTACGCGGACCTTCTGACGCTCTTCGTGGCACCCCTCCTGGCGCGCGCTGGTCGAGGCGAAGATGCGGGCAAATATCAGCGTCGTGACCTAGATGACCGACCCACGCTTGCGGATCGCGTTTTGCGTGAGGGGCGCGACGACGACTTTCACTGGGAGAGAGGCAGACCCGGCGTCGTGGAGCTTGCGGCAGCTCTCAACGAACACGGCCGGATCGGGTTTGTTGCCGGACCAGGTACCGGGAAGACGACAACACTCAAGTGGCTCGCGCTCGTGAGTGCGCTCGACGACGATGAGGGTCGGCAATGCCGCATCGACATTGGCTTACCACCAGAGCCCCTTATCCCGCTTTACGTGTCATTCAGGCAGTTTGCCCGGCGCGTGCGCGCGAGGGAACTCGGGGGTGTTCAGGGCCGCGTCGGTCTCGTCTCTGATTTCATCGCGGCGCAGCTAGAATCGGGGCTCGCGGGCGCACCATCGTCCCGCGAAAAGGCGCTCCAGATCGCGCAGTCGCTCCTCGAATCAGACCGAACACTCCTCCTGTTCGACGGGCTAGATGAGGTCTCGGACGACACAATGCGCGACACCCTATTCACGGCGGTTACAGATCTTATCGAGACCTACAAGGCGCCGCGTGTGATTATTGCGTCCCGACCGGCAGGGATCCGCCGCTTCCGACCACACGCCAATCTCGCGCTCTTCGAGCCTCTGCCACTCGGTCGCGAGCGGCGTGCCCTCTTTGCGCGCCAGTGGTACAGAGCGGTTCGTGTTGAGGGAGACACGTTCCTCACTGAGACCGAGATTGCGTCGAAGAGCGCCGATCTCGCCCGCGACGCCGAGGCGCTTGTTGACCTGACGTCGAACCCCCTGCTGCTCTCGATCCTCGCACTCATTCACTTCAACCGCGGCGGTCTTCCCGTTGATCGCGCGACGCTCTACGACCACGCCACCGTCGCGATGCTCGGGCACTGGGAACGTGACGTAGCAGGACGAGATCTTGGCGACGATGCGATCCCGCGCGATTGGGCACAGGTGCTTCAACTCAACGCCGACCAGATCCGTCTTGTCGTCGAGCGACTTGCATGGCGTCTCCACGAGAAGGGAGTCGCCGAAGTCTCGACCGAGGCGGTGGAAGAAACGCTGGCCCACGCGTTCAAGGAGTTGGCGCGGCGGGCATCGCACCCACCGAGCGATCGGGCGGCCGTGATGGTGCGACTCCTTGTTGACCGATCCGGCCTCCTTCTGGAACGGGATCCCGGTGTCCTTAGCTTCGCACACTTAAGCTTTCGCGACTACCTGGCAGCGTGCGACCGCGTGCGCTCCGATGAGGCAGGCCTCCGTCAGCTCGTAGCGTTTTCGTCCGATGATGCGCACGACGAGCTTCTTCGCTTCGCCCTTGGAATCATCTATCTCGAAAAGGCGGACGGTGTGGAACGAGCGCGGACGCTTCTTTCACACCTCGGCGAGGTCGCTCCAACCCTAGCGGTTTCGTGTCTCCTCGATGCACCCGACATCGCGATGGACGGCGCAACCATCAATCGGCTCGCGCACGGCGTGTGGATCGAGGCGGATCGCGGGCACCACCGCCCGGGCGTCGCCGCGCGGCTTCTTCGTGTGCTCTTCCTCCGCAGCGCTGATCCCGATCGCCTTCTCGTCGCGCTCCTCGCGCGCGGAGAGCACGACCGCCATCGGATGGGATCAGATCTTGCGTTTCGCCTGCTTCTTGAACGGCCCGACGGCCCACTAGCGCCGGAACTTGCCTGGTTGCTCCGCCGTGTGGCGGTGCTCCCCCAGGCGACTCATCGACACCGGGAACCATTTGCGCCTTTCTCCGTTCAAGGTGTCGCGCGGCTGTTGTTGGCAGAGGCGGGTAGCGGCAGTCCAGCCGACAACGTCGAAGCACTCGCAACGCTTCTCGGGCGGCATCATTGGGCGGGTGACGCTTCCGATGACGAGCGAACGGCAGACAAGCGGGCGAAGCATGTCCTGCTCAACGCATTGCGGTCGGGCGACGGAGCAAGCGTTGGTGCGCGACTCGAATCGCTCCTGACAACTAAAGGGTCCGGGTTTGACCGGACCGCCGTTGCGCGGCTCATGATGGAGGCGAGAGCGCCGGCCACGCCTCTCGTCATAGATGTCCTCGTCAATGCGCTCGACGAGGCGCCGGAGCGGGATGCCGTCAGCGAAGGTCTTTCGACCTGGATGGCTGATCCCGGATCGGATTCCGTCGTTCGCTACGGACTAGAGAAGGGGTTTCACAATGGCAATCAGGCGGTGCGACGCGCGTGCGCACGTCTTCTCGGTCGGGTAGATCTCCCGCTCCCGCCGGAGGCAAGCCGATCCGGGAATGATGAGGAGGAGAAGCAACGCGTTGGGGAGATTCTCAGGTTGTTGGACGACGCTGGCACGCAGGGGGAGGCCCTCACATTGCTCGAAGATGAGCTGTGGGACGAGAATTTGCCCGTCGCGTGGCAGGCGGCACTCGCGCTCGCCACCGCCGGCCGATTCGAAACACCGGGCCTTGCACACGCGTTAGTGCGGGTGGGGTTTGCCTGGGACCTCCGACAAAGGATCGCGGTTCAGTACGTCCGTCAGATGCTGCGTGATCCTCGCTCGGCACGCGCGACGCGCGCGGCGATTCTAGAGAGTCTTGAAAGCTCACACAGCGGAACCGCCGCGACGTCTGCGTTCCTCCTCCTCGAAACGGAAGGCGTGGACTTGGGAACGAATCTGCCGCACATCCTCCAAGCGGCGCTCCGCGAAACAGCGCGTCTCGATGACACCATCCCGCACCTTCAGCGCCTCTTGAGGAGCGACAATGCAGAAGAAACTGCAGCCGTTCTCACCAGCTATCTCAGTTCCACAACGAATCTCGATAGTGCGGTCGCGGGACGCCTCGCGATCCTCTTGGCCGACGAGGGAGCGAGCGGCTCGTGGACTCTCGCACGTGAGTTAGTGCTTCATGGTGCGGGCACTGAGTCTACACGCCCTCAGGCGAACGTGCACCTTCGTACGATGCTTGACGACCACTCGGTTTCATCGGAAGTCAGGCGTGCGCTCTCGGAGGGGCTAAAATCGAGCGACAGTCGGGTCGCGTGGAACGCGGCACGTCTTCTTTGTGAACGCGAAAGTTTTTTCGAGGAGCATCTCCCTGATGTTCTTGTTCGCGCGGGTCTTGGTCACCACGAACGCACGGAGCGAACGGCCGCTCACCAATGGCTCTGCAAGATGTTGGCACGTCCGCGACTCGCCAAGCGTACGCGGAAGGCCCTTCAGGACGGCATCGAAGACGCGCTGAACCGGGGCCGGCAGTACGGGAAGAACTACGAACTCGCGTGGGAGGCGGCAAGCTGCCTCGTGTCTGCGACCGTGATGGAAGCGGACAATCTCCCCGAGGCGGTGATTGTTGGCGGTTTCGCCGAACTGACCCGGCACGAGCATGTGATGGCCCTGCTTCGGAAGCTGTGTGCGGCGAAGCCGGAGCTCGCCGCGGACATCGAGGAAACCCTTCGGGAGTCGCTCCGGGCGGAGGACACGACCGTGCGATGGGGAGCCGCCACCGCCATCCTTGAGATCTTTCCTGAAACAGTGTCGGAGAGTGCGCGGCTCGTCATCGAACGTCGGGAACATCGTCACGACGAGAGTGACGACGATGAAGATGCGTCCAAGAAGTCCGAAGCGTTCCTTGCTTCATTGACGCGCGTTCTCCTGCAGCAGTCCCGAGAGAACGCGGCCGCGCACCGGCACCTCGAACGACTGCTAGCGTCGACGGACGACGGCCCGGCGATTCGCCTCGGACTCATCACGCTCCTCGAACAGAAGGATCGCGATGATGCCGACTGTGATGCCGTTGCTCTCGGTGCTGCTGAGTGTCTAGTGAAGATCGACAGGTACGAGACGAAACACATTGCGACCGCCGTCGTGAAGGGCCCCCTGGGGCGGGATCCACTTCACGTAGACGCTGCGCGTCTCCTCGACACGCTGCGTGCCAATCCATCCACGGCGGGACTCGTCGCGGACGCGCTCGGCACCGCTCTGTGGTCCGATGATGGACGCGTGGCTGGTGCCGCGGCGGAGTATCTCGTGCGTCGCGGTGAGTCGGATTTCCCAGGTGTTGCGCGCGGCCTTGTACGGGCACGCGCCGATCATCACCGACGCAGGTGGGACCCCGAGGCGCACGTTCAGGCGTTCCTGCGCGACAGCCGTATGCGCCAGAGTGTTCTCGATGCTTTAGGCGCCGCAGTCTTTGATGACGACGAGGAGACGAGCTACGATACCGCGCGTCTGCTACTCGGCGCCGGCGGTCGTCTCTCCGATCGAATCCTAGACGTGCTCGATCGGAAAGCCCGTGTGGACGCGCCGCTCGGGCCACTTGCGCTACTGGCGACGACCGGCCAGGTGGACAATGCGCGGCGCCTCGCGGAAGGTCGCGGCATGCGAGATCTTGTCGCGGTCTTAGGGCGAGAGTCCGTGTGACATGACGAAGCCCAAACAACCGCGCGTGCCCCGGCATGCGCCGAAGATGCTCTGCTTCGCCGCGGTCAGATCCGATGTGCGTCAGGTGCTGCCGCGCCTCCGGCCCCACCCATCGCTTGCCCGGACTCCGGGTCGTCTGTCCCGATGAGTTCGTCCCATCGGAGTCGGTAGCGGCGTTCGCGCTCAAGAAATGCCCGTTCGCCGCCTTCCAGGAGCTCGCATACCGCTTTCCTGATCTCTCGGTTTTCGAGCGACCCACTCCGGTACGTGATGCTTGGGAGCCCTCCGCTCGGTCCGCGGATGGACTCCGCCACGATCACTTGGTCAGCGTCGGTGTTCACAACCAAGTTCGCGTTGTGCGTCACGACGATGACTTGCCGACGTTTTCGAGCAGCGCGGAAATAGAAGACCAGCTCGTCGAATACCGACTTCGGGTCGAGGTTTTCCTCCGGCTGGTCTATGATCAGTGGGCGTCGGTCCTGGTCGTCGATCGCCAAGTAGAGGAGCAGAAGGACGATACCCCTGGTTCCTGGAGACAGTCGCTCGATGGGCACGCCGTCGTAACGGATGCCGTACTCCAGAGTGACGTGATCCGTCGAGTAGAGCCATGCCCCCAACGACTGGACCCACGCGTGACGATCCTCTGCCTTGACAGTGCTCGGCCGCCCCTCCAGAAGGTCGCTGTGGTACGTCTTCCGGAATACGTCCATCGCCGTTGCGACCGTCTCCGCAGAGCCGTCGCGCCACGCCGCGAGGAGTTCCCGCTCGGCTATCTCGCGCAAGTTTCCGCGGCCCCGAAATCGCCCTGCTGTGCGCAGATCGAGAAGTCGCTCCCCAGCCTCGACCCACGAGCCCATATCGACGAGGCGATGCACGAAGAAATCGAGCTTAGCGAGTGCGCCCTCGGCCCGAGCTAGCTTTTTGCGCAGAGGTCCATAGAGTTCCTCCAGCACCTCCTGCTCTTCAAGCAGGCCGCCAAAGACGGCAAGATAGCTGTCACGTCGCTGAGCCAGGCATTCTCTGCGGCGTCCTTCGGCCCCTTCGGCGTGCTTGATCTCGCGATCGATGCTGCCAAGTCGCGCTTCCTGTTGTGCGATCGTTCGCTTCACCTCATCAAACTTCCGCTGCTTAGTCACATCGACGCCCACGTCCTTCCGGGTCTCGTCGCGTCTCCTGCGAAGCAGCGCAAGCGGCCACTTCAAAAGCGGCGTTGTGACTTCGTCCACGAGTACTGATGGGTCTCCATCGAGCAACGTCTTAGTGGCGCCGTCGGTGTCCTTGATTGCGTTGCGGATGACTCCATCCGCGTCACCCGCGAACTGCATCCGAAACGCCTTCCACTCCTCTTCGGACAGCGCCGCCGCTGCGAACGTTCGCTGCATTTCCGCAAACCGCCTTGGTTCGATCTGGTTGAGGATGTGCTCGCGTTCCTGCTGGAGCTCGCCCCGTCTCTGGCGCTGCAACTGGAGACGTTGCAGCTCCCCTTCCGCCTCCGAGCACGCCTTGTCGATGGCTGCCAGCTGTCGCGCGCGTTCCTCCTTACCCTTAGGGATGAGCGTCAGAAGTTCCTTCTTAGCCTTCTCGATGGCTTCGGCGATTCCCTTGCGTGTCTTGCGCTTTGCGTCGAGGCCGTCACGCAGGATGTCCTCCCTGGCGATCGTGTCGCTTGCCGACAGGATGAGTTCCCTGAGTTCATCCCGGCGACGTCGAATTGCCTCCAGTCGAGCATCCTTGAGTTCGTCGAAGGAAGCGGCTCCGAGGCGGTCTGCGTCATCGGTGGCCTCAAAGATCACTCGCTCGATCTCATCGCGCAGCTGCGTTGCTAGGCCAGCGGACGAGCAGAGTTGCTCCACGAACTGCTGCGACAGATACCGCGCGTCGGCAGCTTCGTCATCGACGCCGCCGTTAGATTGTGGCTGAAGCTCCGCGCTGTGTTTCGCTCCGTCGCCCCAGCGGAGTTCAACGCGCGCGGATCCAACGAGATTCTCGGGATGCGTGGCGCGTCGAAGAAACGACGATTCGGCAAGTGCCCCACCGAGCGAACGTGTGCCCTGTGCGACTATGTCAGCCAGGGCGGTCTTGCCAGATCCACGCTCGCCAATGATGGCAACGAGCCCCCCGTTCATCTCGACCGTGCCGTTCGTGAACCATGTTGCATCGGAGACCGTTACACGGTCGATGCGGAATGCGGGCGACGTTTCCGGTGGTGGCGCCTCGCCAATCCAGGCCCGCTCTTCAGGCTCAATGACTGCTTGCCGCAACGTCTCGAACGTGAGGTCCCCCTTGAGCCAGCAGTATCGCTTTAGATCAGGTGTTAGAACCTTCTCGTGACGGTGCGCATCCGAGCCGTGAAGGCAGGGCTTGAGCGAGCGGTAGTGCTTTTCGATGACGCCCGGTGGGCATTGGGGGGTCTTCCCGAGCCAGAAGTCCCGCTGCGCGGGCGTGCCGGCAAAGATGATGTGTGCGAAGGATTCAAGATTCCATCGGCTAGCTTTGTACGAGTCGTCGCTCTGTAACCCGGCTGTGCCATCATTGGAGCCTCCGGCAACAGCAACAAGGCAGTTTTTCCTTAGCCACCCCTCACGGCGAAAGAGTTCGCGAAGCTGATCGAACGTGGCCTTGAACTGGTTGGCGCCCGTCTTGATCGCCCCTTGTCGATCCGTCTGGGTCGCATCGATTGCTCGCCCCAGCCGCTCGAAGTCGTCAAGAGTGCAGTGGTACGTTCGGTCTTCGGGCTCGAAGTGGAACTGAAGCTGCCCGAGAATCCGTTGAATCTCGCTTTCATGATCGGGATCGTCGGGAGAGAATAGGAGATGAAGGTTGATGGGGTGCTTCTTCTCGGTCTTGATGTCCAACCGCATTTCCACGTTCGGGAACAGAAGCTCCACGTTCGCGAGGCGTCCCTGCGCCTTCCGCTTTCTCACCTCGTGGTAGGCGTTGATACAGAAGTAGTCAGTGACGCCAAGGGCACGTACGGTCGGCACGGACGTTTCGATCTCCCCCAAGTACTTCTCCCAGTCTTCATGAAACGCGTCAACGAGTAGCGTTCCGGGCGCGTGTATATGCGGATCCCAGCGGTGCCACTCCGAACCCCGGGGATTGAACAATACTGTGGAGTTCATCCGCGACTATGGAATCATGGAGCCATCGCTCAACGCAAGGAGTCGTGAATCGCTATTCATCATCACGTCGAGACAAGTTCGGTCTGGAAAGTGGACTTCCGCTTCCGTTCGGCCGCATCGAATAGTGGTCAGCCGTCAGCTCTCGGCAACCGGCGTGGGATCTCGCGGCTCGCCGCATCTTGTCTAGTCGCTGCTTGCCCAGCAAGTCGTCCATGGGCGGTTGACGCACCAGCCGTCAACCTTCGGTCTCCGTATCGCCGTGGTCAAGAAGAGAGATTCTTCGCTTCGCTCAGAATGACATACGGGGAGCTTTACGCCTTTGCACTCGGCCGCGCGGATACTGCGGCATGCCAGCGCGCCAGATTCTTCTGCTCGGGCTGAATCTTGATGGCGCTGACGCGGCCGAAGTCGATGCCGCACAATGCCGTGATGTCGGCGATGGTGTAGCGTGCGCCGGCGATGAACTCGCGCTGGGCGAGGACTTCGTCGAGCCAACCGAGTTGGTGCACCGCCTGCTTGCGACAGACCTCGCCCCACTCGGGCACTTGCGGAATGCGGCCCTTGAAGAACGGATGCCCGTTGCGAAACACCTGCGCAATCGGAATCAAAACTTCCGACTCCATCCGGCGCTGCCACATTTCGACCAGCGCCCGGTCACGCGCATCGACGCCCATCAGCGGCGGGTTCGGCTGCGTCTCCTCGAAGTAGCGACAGATCGCCACGCTCTCGGCGATGCAGGTGCCGTCGTCGAGTTCGAGGACGGGCAGCACGCCGAGTGGATTCTTCTTGCGAAACTCCGGCGCGCGATTCTCCGCCTTGCCGATGTCGACCTGTTCGTAGGGCACGCTGATGCCCTTCTCGGCGAGAAAGATGCGCACGCGGCGCGGGTTGGGAGCGGTCTGGCTGTCGTAGATTTTCATCGTCCTCTCCTTCGCAAGAAAATTTTCACCGCGGAGACGCTGAGGCGCAGAGAGAGCCCGAGGAAGCCATCATCCGTCCTGCCTTCCCCTCCTCTCGGCGTCTCAGCGTCTGCCATGGTTCGGTTTGTCAAGGGGCGGGATGAAAGCCACACCTCTTCTCTGCGGGGGCGGCGGGGTGGTGGTCCGCGCGCAGCCGCACCGGGCCACTGGCGTTGATGGTTGTCTCCCGGTGAACCTCCCA